>JAZLIA010000063.1:0-24082 GCA_045617125.1 Clostridia bacterium
CTTTGAGAGCGTTCAGTTCTTCTTTCGTTTTCATGGTGAAAATCTCCTTTCAGATTTTATATACTATACCGCGTAAGGCTGTCGCTCACAATGTATGTATCGAAGTCGGAGGCCAAGCGGTCTTAGGAAGACAATTACTGCCTTCAACTCCTTGGCTCACAGAACGACATGGCTACGATCCGACTTCTTTGAGAGCGTTCAGTTCTTCTTTCGTTTTCATGGTGAAAATCTCCTTTCAGATTTTATATACTATACCGCGTAAGGCTGTCGCTCACAATGTATGTATCGGTATTTCGGTTGCCTTATTTTGTTTTTTATCAGCGAAGCGCCTTCATTTCTTCATTTGCCGTGATCATCGGCATCTTCATTCAGCCCAGTCCTTCGTGATAATGTCAGCGGCGCCTAATCCGGTGATGCCGCCTACGCTGGTAGCAACAGCGGCGGCAGTCGCGGTGCTCTCTACCGCGATCAATCCGAGCCCCGCTCCGGCTCCGATGCCCGTTGCGCACAGGGCGATGCCGCCCACAATGCACGCGGTGTACACCACGGCGGTCTTGTTTTCCTCCACCCAGTCGCAGGTGGCATCCCAGGCCTTTCCGCAAGCCCTGGTGGTGGCATTCCATGCATCGGTGGACCAGTTTCCGCCATACACATTCATCAGTTCTTCATCGGTCAATGCGATCCTGTTCACTGCGTTTGTCATTTTCTTTTCCTCCTCATTTTCCTGCTGTCGGTCATCTATGCTTGAGTCGTTTTGCTTTTTTCCGTCCGTCTTTCCTTCCGGACATCTTGATATACGAATGACTCACGGCGAGGTACAATGATCTCGAAAAATACGAAAATGGTAAAATATTCCTTGTTTATCCTATTTTCTTTCGTTTTGACCATGAAAGCATATAGCTTGATGTTTCACAAAAAGCTCAGAATATGCCAAAATCGGGAATAAAAAGCACCCGGATGTTACATATCTGGGTGCTTGGCGGAGAAGGAGAGATTTGAACTCTCGCTCCGGTTACCCCGGACTACTCCCTTAGCAGGGGAGCCCCTTCGGCCACTTGGGTACTTCTCCATCTGTTTAATTGTGCGCCCCGCAGGCCATGCGGTGCGATGCTTCGGAAAAAAGTGGCGGAGAGAAAGGGATTCGAACCCCCGGTGTCTTGCGACATCACCAGTTTTCAAGACTGGCGCCTTAAACCACTCGGCCATCTCTCCATCGTTGACAGCCCTCTCTGAAGCGCTTAATAAGTATAGCAAAGCAGAGAGGGTTTGTCAACAGATTTTTTAGCGGTTTACAGATCCGGGCCGATCACAGGCCCCGGATGCTTTCTCCGCTCAGCTCTGTGTAAGGCTGCGCAGCAGCTGCAGGGCAATGGGAGCCTCATGCTCAAAATCATCCGTGCCGCCCTCAATGCTCACCATGCCGTCATATCCGCTCTTTTTGAGCACGTCAAAAAACGCAGTGAAGCCTTCCTCGCAGCTGAGGGGATATTTGCGGCTGATAGCGGCGGCAATGTGCACATGCTTCACCCCGCCCACACGCAGCACATCCCCAAAAGGCTCGCCATCCCGGGTGACGTGATAATAATCCGCCAGCACCTTCACGGCGGGATGATTTGCCGCGGCGCAAAGGCAGGCGCCCTCCGCCACCGAGTTGATCATGTTGGATTCCGTGCGGTTGAGAGGCTCGATCACCACGGTAAGGTGATGACGCTCCGCCGCGTCGCCGATCATGCGCGTCACTTCCGTAAGGCGGCGGAAGGCATCATCATAGCTCATTCCATCCGGGCGGTTGCGGCTGCGTCCGCTGCCAAACACGATCACCCGGCCCCCCATGCGCTCCATCCTGCTCATTACCAGCTCCAGATACGCCCGGATCTCCTCATCGGGGGTGGCCCCCATCAGCGTAATCGTTCCCGGGAACAGCACATTGAAGGCCGGAACGGGAAGACCCGTGCTTTTGACCAAATGCAGCTTTTCCTCAAATTCCGCTTCCGTCATCGTACCCACGGAACTGGCAGGCAGCTCCGCATAATCAAAACCCATTTCCTTCGCGGCTTCCAACCGGTCAAACCCGCCGCACACACCGATCTGCATGTATTTTTTCCTCCTTCTGCCGTAAAGCACGGCAGCCTTATTATTTCGTGATGGAAATTTCTTTTTCACTCACCCACTGATAGGCCACACGCTCATCCCCATCCAGAAGATGAATGATGCCGCAGCGTTTGAAGCCGTTCTTTTCCAGCAAATGCTGCATCACCCGGTTATCCCGGTGGGTATCGATCCTCAGGTCTGTTCCCCCCTGGCGGCAAAAGGCAAGCATTTTTTCAAGCATACCGCGGCAGGTGCCGTCGGAAGCCACGCGGTGCAGCACCGCATAGGGCTCCCGGTTCAGCCAGGCGCCTTCATAGATCACCTTATAGGTAGGATCCTCCCCCGGAATGAAGGCAAAGGAAGCACAAAGCCTGCCCTGTTCCTCACACACATACAGCCTGCCCAGGGCTATATCCTGGATCAGCAGCTGTTCCTCCGGCCGGTCCTCTCCCCACTGGCTGGGATTGCCCGTTTCCCGCATAAAGCGGCGTGCCGCAGCATAAATGAGCCGCAGAGCCGGCATATCCTCCATTTCCGCTTTCCGGATATCCATATTTCTAAAAACCTTTCACAAAGCCCCGTCCCGCAAACGGGACGGGGTCGGTATAACTTCCCTGCTGATGATAAACTGTGCCGTCACGATCCCTCAGGATAATCGCCTTCAAACAGCACCTGCTGGGTGGCGTAGCCAGCAATGCCATCCACTGTGAGGCCCTTGGCGCGCTGGAACGCTTTCACCGCATTAGTGGTCTGCTCGCCGTAAATGCCGTCCACCTCACCCTTGAAATAGCCGGCTGCCTTCAGCTTCGCCTGCAATTCGTTTACCGGTATGCCCCAATTGCCCTCGCAAAGGGTAACATACTTGTCGTTCGGGCTCTTGGTAACACGCACGTAGGGATTGGGGCGCGGGGTAGCGGTGTGGAGCGGGGTGGGCGTCACCTTCTTGGTGGGCTTGGGCGTGGCGGTCTTTTTATTGGAGACCGCCTTGGAGGAAAACAGCTTACTCATGGTGCCGTCGCCTACCACGCCGTCCGCAGAAAGGCCGTTCTTACGCTGGAAGGCCTTCACGGCTTCCTCCGTGGCAGCGCCGAAAGTGCCGGTGCAAGTGCCGGTGAAATACTCCAGATCCTTCAGCTTCTGCTGAATGGCTTTCACCTTGTCTCCCGAATCGCCGTAACGGTAGCTGATGCCGATGGTTCCGGCTGAGGAGGAAGTGCGCTTCGCACTGGAAGAATACAGCGCGGTGAGGGTGTCGGGGCCCGCAACACCGTCAGAATAGGAGCAGTTGCGTTTCTGGAAGGCAATGACCGCCTTCTCGGTGGTGCCGTCAAAGGAGCCGGTGGCTTTTCCGCTCAGATAGCCCAGTGAGATCAGCCTTTCCTGCATCTTTTTCACATCCGAGCCGCTGTTGCCCAGGCGCAGATACAGTTTGGAATAGCTGGAAGCCCTCGGTGTAGCTGTGGCTCGCTGGGTGGGCTTGGGCGTGGCGGTCTTCTTGGGGGTGGCCTTGGGCGTGGGCGTCGCGGTGGGCCGCTTGGTGGCCTTCGCCTTTTCCAGCGCAGTCATGGTCTTGGGGCCGACCTTACCGTCCTCCGTAAGCTTATACTGCTTCTGAAAATCCTTCACGGCGCTCTCGGTGCCATCGCCATAATCGCCGTCCAGGCTGCCGGTGTAGAAGCCCAAGGCGCGAAGCATCGTCTGCACATGCTTCACAGCCTCGCCCGTGCTGCCCTTTTTGAGGGTGGAGCTGGTGGGGGCGGGGGTGGAAGTGATGGTGCTGAAGGTGGGCACCGGGCTGGCCGTGGCTCCCATCGGAACCGTTGCCCCCGCATTAGGCGTGGGGGTGATAAGGTGGAGCACCACATCCGTGGGGGGATTGGTGAGCAGCACGATGGGCTGGCCCACATTTTCGGGCGTAGGGCTGGCCGTGACCACCGCGATGGTGGGAATGGGAGCGTTGCCCACGCCGGGATCCTGCGTGTTGATCTCCTCAGGGGTAAAAATGCATCCGCTCAGAAGCAGCGCGGTGCAAAGAAGGATCAGCGCAAGCAGCGTGATCTTGCCGGTTTTTCTTTCGTTCATCTTTTGTTCCTCCGAAACGACCCGCCGGGAAAGAGAAAAGCCTCACTCCGCCCGGTAGGTCCACACATCAAAGCCCAAACGGGCCGCGCTCTCGGTGTTGGGCGCATTATCGTCAATAAAAAGGGTCTTGGCAGGGTCAATATCAAAGCGGGAGCACAGGATGCGGAAAATTTCCTCCCCCGGCTTTACGCACTTTTCCTCTGAGGAGCATACATAGCCGTCTACCAGACGGAAAAAGTCAAAATGCTCCATCGCGTGGGAAAGGGACGGCTGGGCATAGTTGGTGAGCAGATACACCCGTTTTCCCTGCTTTTTCAATTCAGCAATAGAACGCGACAGGGGCAGCTCCTTCATGCAGAGATGAAACCGGTCCAGCACGCTCAAAATGGTGGCCTTATCCTCTTTGAAGCCGGTGACCGCGGCAATATCCTCCGCAATCTTGTCGTTCGGATCTTTTCCCAGATCGAACCGGTACCATTGCCAGTCCTTCCCGAACATGGCGGAACGGATCCGGTCCCGACTCTCATCCGGCACAAGCTCCTGCAGGATCTTTTCAGGTTCAAAGGTGAGCAGCACGCCGCCGATATCAAAAACCACGGTGTCATGCCCTTCCAGCCTTGCATCCATCCGGTCATTCCTCCATTTCCACATCCATAAGAATAGCATATTTTTGTTTTAAATACAAGGGAGCGCACCCGTTCGCAATGTAAAAACACAGTTTTTTGTCCAGGTTCACTTATGATATTTTTCCCCGGCGGCAATTTTGGCGCCGCGGTAGAGCTGCTCCAGCAGCATCACCCGGGCCAGAGCATGCGGAAAGGTCATGCGGCTCATGGAAAGCCGGTCATCCGCCCGGCGCAGCACCTCATCGGAAAGGCCCAGGCTTCCGCCGATCACAAACACCTGGCGCGCCCCGGTCAGCTCCCGCTTTTTCATTTTTTCAGAAAGCTGCGGGCTTTCAAGCTGCGGGGCATCAATGCACATCGCAGTCACATGATCCTCCGGTCGTATCTTCTGCAGCAGGGCCCGCCCCTCCCTCAGCTTCACATTCTCTCTGTCGGCATCTGAGGCATTGGCGGGCTCGGGCAGGTCGGGCACCTCGATCACTTCCATTTTCATATATCGCTGAAGGCGCTTCAAATATTCATTGGCCGCATCCTGCCAGAATTTCTCCTTCAGCTTTCCAACGCACACGATCGCCGCGTTCATCCGAAAAACATCTCCCCTGCTTCATTCAGATCGCTCGCCACCCGGTCCACATACGGGCTGAGAAGCGGCATAAAGGGGATCAGGTCCGGCACCATGCACACCCTGGCCCCAGCTGCACGCCCGGCCTTCACTCCGTTTGGCGAATCCTCCAGCACCAGACATTTTGTGGGATCCACGCCCATTTTATCCGCGGCCAGCAAAAAAATATCCGGCTCCGGCTTGGAACGGATGCCCTTGGGGCCCCCAAGGATCACGCTGAAATAATCGCTGATCCCCTGACTGTCCAGATACAGCCTCACATACTTTTCCGGTGAGGAAGAAGCCAGGGCACAGGGAATGCCCTTCTCCCGCAGCATGTAAAGCAGCTCCCGCGCTCCTTTTTTCAGGGGGATCTGTCTTTTCTCAGCCAAAACCTGCATGGCGCTGCCAAAGTCCTCAAACAGCTTCACCGGGTCCAGACCGGGATAGGTTTTTTGATACATCGGCATGCTCACCGTGTTGGTGATGCCCAGGGTAGTGTGGATAAATTCCCGGGTGATATTTTTCCCCTGCTTTTTCCCGGCATCCACGATCACCTCCACGCCCAGCCTTTCGCTGTCAAAGAGCAAACCATCCATATCAAAAATAACACCGCGCAGATCGTACTTCATGCAAAAACCTCCTTCAGGAACAAAACCTATTTCGCCATCCGTACCCTTTTTCCTTCATGCGTTTGTTTAAAGAACCGCTGATTTATTCGGCGGCAGCGCTGAAGATGCATTTTTCAGCGGTATGATTCACCAATACAAGGCATTTTCCGGTATTGGTTGACAGTTTTCTCTATTTTGGCTATACTTTTTCTGTAAAAAACGTTCCGCACGAAAGGAGGCTCCGTATGGAAGATGACCGTCCGATCCTCGCCCTGATGTATGATTTTGATCACACCCTTTCCCCCCGGGATATGCAGGAATATGCCTTCATTCCCGAGCTGGGCATGGAAGCCGGCGCCTTCTGGGCCCTTTGTCAGGAAGCAGGACGCCGCCACAATATGGACAGCATTCTGGCCTACATGTACGTGATGCTGGTAGAAGCCCGCAAACGCGGCATGCGTCTGGACCGGGAGGTGCTGCGCCGCCAGGGGGCGCGGGTGGAGCTGTTCAAGGGTGTGGAAAGCTGGTTTGACCGCGTAAATGCCTACGGCGACAGCCTGGGCTTCCGGGTGGAACACTATATTCTTTCCTCCGGCCAAAAGGAGATCATTGAAGGCACGCCCATTGCCGACCGGTTCAAAATGATCTATGCCGCCGAATATGTTTACAATGATGAATCCGGCGAACCCGAATGGGCCGCGATGGCAGTGAATTACACCAGTAAGACCCAGTTCATTTACCGCATCAACAAGGGCATACTGGATGTGAACGACAATAAGAGCCTCAACGAGCACACGCCTCACGACATGCGACGTGTGCCCTACACCAACATGATCTACATTGGCGACGGCAGCACGGATATTCCCTGCATGAAGCTGGTGCGCACCAGAGGCGGACACAGCATCGCAGTGTACACCGGAGAGCGGAACGATACTGTGAACAACATGCTCATTCACAAACGGGTGCAGTTTGCAGCCCCAACCGATTACACCGCCGGCAGTGAACTGGAACAGATCGTTTTTGGCATTTTTGACTTTGTTGCCGCTCAAAACCGCAACATCGCCCTCACAAGGCGGCAGCTGGACGAGGCTTACAGGATGCTCGACACGCCCGTCAGTCAAAGGTGAACCCGTCAAAGACAGCCAGGTCATCCTCCCCGCCCTCAAAAACAAAGTAGACCGCATGCCTGCCCTTTACAGGCGCAAAGAGGGGCAGCACGGCTTCCTGCTTTCCGGGCAGAAGCTCCGCCCGGGCAGCGATGGGGCCGTCATGTTCATCCAGGCGCAGGCTCACTGTGAGCTTCTGCTTCACTGAAAGAGAAAGGGTCACGCTCACAGCGCCCTCATCTCCAAAGTGCAAATAGCGGTAGCCCGCTGTGAGACCGGAATAAATATTCACGACCGGGGCGGAAGCATCCGCCTTTTTTTCATACACGGGCAGGATATACGCATTCTCCCTCCCGCCGCGCAGATGGCAGGCACGCCCGGCGCTGATGCGGAAAAAGGCATCCATTCCCCCGGTCATCGCGCCCTGGGAAGTCATTTCCACCGGCACAGAAGCAACGGGCACCCCCTCGCTGCGAAGGACCCGGCCGATCAGCGGTTTTCCCTCCGGAGAAAAAGCCACCTCCACCGGCTCCATCATCGCCTGACGGCTGTATTCGTCCGTTCCCGTCTGGCGGTGATAAAAAATGTACCACTGCCCGTTCACCTCCGCAAGGGACCCGTGATTGTTGCCCCAGCGATAGGTCATTATCCCGGTGCCGTCCGGGTTTTTCAGGATCTCGCCGCCGTTGAAGCTGATGTCGCCTCCCTCACGGAAGCCCTCCAGAGGGTGATCGCTCCACATATAGGAAAGGAAGCCATTGTTTTCCCCGGTCACTCCCAGCTCCGGCACCGGGCCGTCATGACGGCGGGAATAAATATAAATGTATTTTCCCATCACCTTGTGGGGGCTGCTGGCCTCAAAAAAGCCCTCCCGGTCGTCATTGAAGCCGTCATTCCGGCTCCATGGAGCCATGCAGTGGCGAATGGGGTTTTCATGCAGGGTGCCGGGCACGATCGAAGCCATATCGGGCTGCAATTCCGCGCAGAAAGACCCGCAAAAGCCCCAGTAGGCATACACCCGGCCGTCATCATCCACCAGCACGCCGGGATCGAAGCCCAACTGGGTGAGCACGGGATCGGTAAACGGGCCTAACGGAGAAGAAGACCGGGCCACCGTGATGCGGGAACCCCGCTGTTCCGCCGCGTAAAGGTAATACACCCCGTCCTTTTCCACCACATCCGGAGCAAAAAGCACACTGTTATCCTCAGCCCGATAGCAAACACCATGGCAGGTCCAGTCGTTCAGATTTTCAACAGGAGCGCTCCACACCACGTAATCCCTGCCGCAGTATTCGTTTTTGAGCGTGTCATGGGAGCCGTAAACATACACCCTCTTTTTTCCATCCACACAAAACACCCGGGGCTCGCCATCCGGCACATGCTCCCACAGGGGCATATAGGGATTGGCTCCAAGCAAAAACGGATGTTCATCATATCGCTTCATCCGGTCATTCCTCCTCTGTACGGGACACCTGCAGCCAGCCCCCATTTTCGTCCGGACATCTGAGCGGCGGCACTTGGTCCTTTTTCCTCTGTTTTCTCATTTTGGAGACAGACGCTTTTTTCCGGGCCTGCCCACATCAACATTTTAATGGGGAACAGCCGATTTTTCAAGCTGACAACGCAGACTCTGTGTGATATACTGAAATAAAACACAAAAACCGCTGCTTTTTCCGGGAACAGAACCGGGCACGGCATCGTTCCCTTTCTGAGCCGGGAAAAACGGCCTTCAAACCGCAATAGCGTGAATAATAAGGAGGACTTATGAAAAAAACCGTGCTGTCACTGTTTCTTTGCTTCATGTTCATTTTGATGACGGGCGTGCTTGCTCCCGCTCTGGCCGACACCGCTTTGCCCGCTGAGGTCCAAAGTGCCCTGCCGAAAAACTGCACCGTGCTCGGTCATACCGACGGAAGGGAGTTTTCCGGAAAGGAACTTCGCCTGTTCGTACTGATCCGCAGTGAAAAAAAGGAAAACGTGCTTTACTGCTTCCGGGAGGAAAAAGGAAAATGGGTACGTGATTTTTTCACCTCCTCCGCCGTGCCGCAAACCGGGCATAACATGGAGATCTTCCTTTCCTGCTCCGGCTATGAATGGCCGGGAGACGAAGCCTACAGTACTCCGCGGCTCATCATCAATCAGCTGGATCAGGAAAACGAATATCCCGAATTGTGCCTCACCTTCACCCTGGAAAGCGGAAAATGGCTGCTTCACCGGGTGTGGAGCTACACCGGTTACCAAAGCATGCTGCTAAAAAACAATGCCATTTCCTACTACACCGATATTGAAAGCACCACCGTTGCCGGAACCGTGCGCGGCGATTTTCAAAGAGACCTGCGCTGGTTCTCTCTGAGTGCTCTGCCCAAGACGTTAAAGGAAGCTAAGACAAAGATCACCTCCGCGCCGGAGCTTCCGCGCTCCTCCGGGCTCATAAAGCAGGATATCTCCTTCTCCGGCGGGCAAAAATATGAGGTGTATTCCGCACCGGACAAGGCTTCCCTCCGGGGCGGGAACGGAAAAGCCAAGGTTTCCACCAACGGGTGGATCCAGGTGTTCGGAAGGGAGAATGGCTATATCCTCATCCAGTATTCCATCGACAAGGATCATTACCGTTTCGGCTATATCAGTGAAAAAGCCCTGCCCAAAAAGGCCAGTGTGAACGATCTTCATTTCACCGAAACTCCCGTAACGATCACGCAGAACGTGAACGCGACCGATGACCCCCTCTATTCCCGTGCCGTGATCGCCAGCCTCAAACAGGGCGACAGGGTAACGCTGCTTTCTTTCCTGGGCGACGACGCCTACGTGGAGGGCCCCTCCGGCAGCACCGTTTTCCGCGGCTTCGTTCCCTTCTCCTGCCTTGCCGCGGAGGAAGAAAAAACCTTTGAAAGCTTTACCGACACTTTGGGAACGGATTATCCCCTTTTCGTAATCACACGCCTCAACTGCGATGAAGGGCAGCATGTAGCTTCCGTGACCGGACACTTTGAACGCATCGCAATGGATGAGGAATGCGAATATCCCCTCCCGGCAGCCGGTTCCGAGCTTACCCTCCCCCTGGCGCCCGAATTTTCGGCATACATGCTGAATAGCATGTGCGATCCGGAAATGAACTATGAACAGGTGACCGACCTGTACAGCTGGTATCTCAAGGCATATCTGAGCCTGAGCCCGGATTCAGTTCACCCCCTCACCTTCGACGATGACCTGACGGATGAAGCGCTTAAGAACGGTCTGAGCGGCGATTTCTGGTTCGTGACCACACAGATACGGCTGAACGAGAAAAACCAGATCGAATATATGGAATACGTATATGTGCCCTGGGCCTGACGATTTTCTGAACAGGACAGGTTGTCCTTTCAGGATCAAAGGGGATTTTTCATGGAACTGATCAATGAAATAAAGAACTGCATTAACAAAGAGGGAAAGCTCACGCAATTACCTGCCAAACGCAGGAAAAAGCTGATCGCCCTTTGCTATCTGGCCGGGCAGATCCCGGAGAACACTTGCTGCACCGAACGGGAATTCAACCGGCTTCTTGCTTCCCTGCACACCTTCGGCGACCCGGCCACCCTGCGCCGGGAGCTTTTCGACCACTACCTGATCGACCGGGACCCGGACGGCAGCCATTACCGGATAGCGCTTCCCCGTCCCTCCCCGGAAGAGCTGATCGAGAGATACTGCAAATAAGCCCCGGCTTTCCAGAGAAAAAACAGGCCTCCGCCGCACAGTCATACACACAGCGGATGTCTGTTTTTTGCTTGTCATCCGGTGGATTTGCTGATAGAATGGAAACCGTGATCAAAGCCATACCAGCCGGTTTAATGAGGAGGAAAAGCAAATGCACATTCTGGTGATCAATTGCAGCCCCGTACGCGGCGGCGCGACAAACGCCATCACCGAGCAGGTAAAAAGTGTGTGCACACAGCGCGGAAACACCGTGGAAAGCGTGTGCATCGACGATTATGATATCCATCTGTGCCGGGGCTGCCGCCGCTGCCACGAAACCGGGGAATGCGTTCAGCAGGATGATGTAAAAAAGCTGATGGCCGCCTATGACCGGGCTGACTGCATCGTGACGGTTTCACCCTCCTACTGGGCCGATGTGCCGGGGCAGTTCAAGGTTTTTATCGACCGGTGCACCCCCTGGTGCGACACCCACGAGCCCCACGCGGCGCTGAAAAAAGGCAAGATCGGCTTCACCATCGCGCTGCGCACCGGTCCGGGCGTGCCGGAATGCGAACGCATCGTGAGCACCGTGGAACATTTTTACTCGCACCTGCGCATCCGTGCCGCGGGGCACCTCTGCCTTCCCCGGGTCGAAAAAAAGGAAGACCTGGAAATCAGGCAGGATGAATTGCTTGCCTTCTGTGAATGCATCCTCAAAAGCGAAGCCTCCAACTCCGAAAGATAAGAAAACCCGGAGCCCTGCGCAGAAAGCAGGGCATGATTCTCATAAAAAGAGGAATCGGGAAACGCCTGCTTTCCTGCAGCAAATCTGCCTTAAACCGCTTTGAAAGTGCCTGAAAATCGGTATGGTTTACGCCTGACCGGCAAAAACAGGCTTGTGATATGGCAATAACTGATAGATATTTTTGCAATATCTGACCGTTTTTTTTCCGAAACAGACCGTTAATTTCAGTTTACTTTGAATATCAACTGTGCTAAAATACATATGCATTGAGACCCGTTCACGGTTCCCTCACGGATGGGGACCGGATCAACAGGCCATGTTAAGAGGAGGAAACCATATGAAAAAATTCCTGTCTGTTCTTTTGGTCAGCCTGATGGTGCTCACGATGCTCGGCGCGGCAGCGGAGGGTGAATATCCTCAGCTGACCGGTGAGAGCGGCATTTATAACGCGGGCGTATATGAGCAGAAGATCCGCGGTATGGGCGGCTACATGATCATTCACGTCACTTTCTCCGCCAATGCCATTGAAAACATCGAAGTGATCAGCCACACCGAAACTCCCAACATCGGCACCCTGGCCATCGAGCAGGTGATCCCTGCGATGATCGAAGCCCAGAGTACGGAAGTGGACAGCGTTTCCGGCGCCACCATCACCAGCAATGCGCTGAAGGAAGCGGTCAACGCCGCGATCGAAGAAGCAAAAGCCGCAGGCGCCGCGCTGTACGTTCCCGGCACCTATGATGTGAAGCTGCGCGGCATGGGCGGCTTCATGAACATCCAGTTCGTCATTTCCGCCGACCGGGTGGAGAGCATGGAAGTACTCAGCCACACCGAGACCCCCAACATCGGCACCTTGGCCATCGAGCAGGTGATCCCTGCGATGGTGGAAGCCCAGTCCTCCGAGGTGGACGGTGTTTCCGGCGCCACCATTACCAGCGCTGCCCTGAAGGATGCCTGGAACCAGGCGATCGAACAGGCCAGGCTGCCTGAAGAGGAAGAAGCTGTCTCTCTCGTTCCCGAGGGTGCCAAGTACATTCCCGGCACCTATGATGTGAAGCTGCGCGGCATGGGCGGCTTCATGAACATCCAGTTCGTCATTTCCGCCGACCGGGTGGAGAGCATGGAAGTGCTCAGCCACACCGAGACCCCCAACATCGGCACCCTGGCCATCGAGCAGGTGATCCCCGCGATGGTGGAAGCCCAGTCCTCTGAGGTGGACGGCGTTTCCGGCGCCACCATTACCAGCGCTGCCCTGAAGGATGCCTGGAACCAGGCTGTGAAACAGGCTACCGGCAACTGAAAACCATTATTATATGAATATAATCCGGTAAAAACCGGGTTATAAATATTACAAGAAAGGGTGTAACTCTCTATGAAGAAGATCCTTGCTCTGCTTCTGGCCGTAGTTATGCTCCTCGGCATCACGAGCTTTGCCTCCGCCGAAGATTATGACTTCGAGTCCACCATTGCCTGGTCTGACGACAACTATGACGTGATCGTCATCGGTTTCGGTCTGGCCGGTGCTACCGCTGCCATCACCTCCGCCGATCTGGGCGCCAAGGTGCTGCTGACCGAAAAGGCCCCCGAAGGCCATGAAGGCGGCAACTCCAAGTATGCCGGCCAGGTCATCATCTCCCCCCTCGAATCCTCTCATGACGACTTCGTCGCCTACTACACCGCTCTGGGCAACAACTATCCGGACGCTGCTTCCCCTGAAATGATCGAAGCGCTGTTCCAGAAGGCTTGCAAGAACGAGCAGTGGCTGACAGATCGTTTCATCGACATCGGCAAGGAGCCCGACCTGCGTCCCTTCGGAACCAACGGTTCCTGGATTGAATGGCCCGAGCTGCCCGGCGCTGTGAATGCCACCCGTATCTTCAGCCCCGGCATGGCCTTCTCCGGCTGCCTGTTCTATCTGGCTGAAGACAACGTATTCGCCCGTCAGGACAAGATCGACGTGTGGTATGAGTCTCCCGCGAAGCATCTGATCCAGAACCCCCTCACCAAGGAGATCCTGGGTGTGCAGATCGAAAAGAACGGCGAACTGGTCAACGTTCGTGCTAACGCCGGCGTCATCATGTGCTGCGGCGGTTTCCAGGACAGCGTTGAAAAGATGGCTAACTACCTGCATGCTCCCTACACCACCAACCAGGGCGGCGAATACAACACCGGCGACGGTATTGACATGGTGCTCGAAGTTGGCGCTCAGCTGTGGCATATGAACAATGCTGCCGGCTTCACCTGGGCTTATGAAGCTCCCGGCACCACCCGTTCCACCGGTATGATGGGCGCTGTGAGCGTCACCAAGGGTATCCTGGTTGGTTCCAACGGCGCTCGTTTCATCAACGAAGCGATCGAGAACCGTCACGGCAAGGTGGAGATCGGCGGCCGTTGGGTCACCATGCCCACCTCTGACAAGAACTTTGTCATCATCGACCAGACCGTTGTGAACGCTGGCAAGCTGAGCATGATGTGGTCTGACGATATCAACAACGAACTCGAAAAGGGCTGGCTGGTCAAGGCTGACACCATCGAGGAACTGGCGAATGTGATCGGCGCTGATCCCGCGATCCTGGCCAAGACCGTTGAAACCTGGAACAAGTTCTGCGACGAAGGCGTTGACTATCAGTTCGGCCGCGACATGACTGGCGCTCCCAAGCTGGTGACCGCTCCCTTCTACGCTGTGCAGGTCAAGCCCACCCAGTACAACACCCAGGGTGGTGCCCGCCGCAACGAATTTGCTCAGATCCTGAACGTGGCTGGCGATCCTATTCCCAACCTGTTCTCTGCCGGTGAGTTCGGCTCCATGTATGCCGACAAGTACAACGGCGGCAGCAACCTGATGGAGTGCGTCTGCTATGGCCAGATCGCTGCTGAAAACTGCTGCAAGAACCTGAACAAGTAATTCTCACACTTTCCCTGCGGAGAGGCTTCGGCCTCTCCGCTTTTCATTTCTTACCGCACTTTTTAAGATGTTGAAAAAACGGCTTGAACGGCACAGGAAGAAAAAACGATATTTGACTGTATCACCCGGCTGATATATAATAGATGCAGTTTCAAAGGGAAAAAGGACAGCTCCGTCCCTCCCGGAATGAATACAAACGAGGTTTCCATATGAGCAACTATAAACATGTTTTGCGAAAGATCTTATCGTTCCTTCTCATTATCGCGGTAACGGCGGGGTTGACCGGCTGCACTTCCGTTCCGGTTTCTTCCGGAGAACCCACCCAAATACCCTCGGCAGAAGAAAACAAACCCTCCGAAACCGAACCTGCACTGGTTCCAGTTGAAGCACCGACAGATGCGCCCCAAACAACTCCTGAAGCATCCGCGGAGGAAGCCGCAGATGCATCCTCCGCAGACAGCGGAGAAAACGTACGCTACGCCAAAGGGTATGTTCGGGTGATCACCTCCACGCAGACCGGCTGGCTTCCTTTGCCGGAGAGCGGGGAGCAGACATTCCCTCTGAAACAACTGACAGAAAGCGGAGACGAGATCGAAAATGTGATCCATCTCACTCCGAACGGCGTATATATGGAATCCGCTACCTGCGAAAATCAGGATTGCGTGCATCAGGGTGAAGTTACGCTGGAAAACAAGGCCGGACGGGCCCTTGAAAACATGATCATCTGCCTGCCCAACCAGGTGTGTCTGGAACTGTATTCCATTGAGGAATTGCTAGGGAATCACTGATTTTATAAGGCGGTGCAATGATGAATGCTTTTTGCATCAGATGCGAGTGCAAAAATCGAAGGTTTACTGGTAGTAAATCAAGATATTCGCACGCAGCAAATGGCATAAAAGTCATCTTCAGCGCAGCCGCCGAATTAATCAGCGCTTCCCCGGGCCCTTCCGGTGAGTAAGGAGGCAAGCATGCACCGCAGCCGACCCCAGAATGCCTACCGTGTGTCCTTGTCCGCCATGCTGATCTCCTTGATGCTGGTGCTGGGCTATATTGAAAGCCTGATCCCGACCGGCGTGCCGGGGATCCGCATCGGCCTTTCCAATGGCGTGCTGATCTTCAGCGTATATATGCTGGGCATCCCTTCCGCATATATTCTGATGGCCTTGAAGGTGCTTCTCTCCGGCCTGCTCTTCAGCGGTGTGACCGGCATGATGTATGCCTTTATGGGAGGTCTGGTGAGTCTCACCGTGATGAGCCTGCTGAGCCGGTTCAAGCAACTCAGCCCCGTTCTGGTTTCCATGTTAGGAGGCGTAACGCACAATATGGGGCAGATCGCCGTGGCGCTGCTGATCCTGAGCCGGGTGAAACAAATGCTGCTGTATCTGCTTTTACTCACAGTCACCGGCCTCGTATGCGGCCTTATCACAGGCACAGCGGCTGTGAGCGTGATGAAGCATGTAAAGATCTCAAAACCGAAAATCACCCGTGACCCCAAAGAAAAGAAGAAAGCCCTTGTGCTCACGGTGCTTTCTGTGATCGCGGTGACCGCCGTGTTTTACTTTGCCCTTCATGCCATGCGCTCCGCTTCCCCGGTCGGCATCATCACGGAAGAAAACGGCAGTCCCCTCCTGAAAATAGAGGATCTGCCCTTTGGAGCAAAATAGCAGGAAAATAAGCTCCCGACAGCATCTGCATTTGAAATCAAGCCCGGGAAAAGCATCCATAACAAAAAAACCACTGCAAATAAGAAGGAGGAAATGGGAAAATGATGTATCCGAAAATTGGTATACGGCCCGTGATCGACGGCCGTTGGGGCGGCATACGGGAAAGCCTGGAGGAACAAACGATGGGAATGGCTCTGGCCGCGAAAGAGCTGATCGAAACCCTGCGTTATCCGGACGGCACATCTGTACAGGCCGTGATCTCCCCCTGCACCATCGGCGGCGGCGCAGAAGCGGCACGGTGTGAGGAAACCTTTTCCGCCCAGTATGTGACCGCTACCCTCACCGTGACGCCCTGTTGGTGCTATGGCATGGAAACCTTCGACATGAACCCCACCACCATCAAGGCTGTATGGGGCTTCAACGGCACAGAGCGCCCCGGGGCAGTGTATCTGGCGGCGGTGCTGGCAGCCTATGCCCAGAAGGGGCTTCCCGCCTTTTCCATT
Organism: Clostridia bacterium; assembly: GCA_045617125.1. Lineage (GTDB taxonomy): Bacteria > Bacillota > Clostridia > Christensenellales > Aristaeellaceae > ZC3RG03. The sequence goes on from JAZLIA010000063.1 coordinate 16,604, forward strand.
TACGGGCACGACGTTCAGGATATGAATGATAAAAGCATCCCCGCTGACGTGGCGGAAAAGATCCTGCGCTTTGCCCGCTGCGCTGTAGCGGCAGGATGGATGCGCAACAGATCCTACGTCAATATCGGCGCGGTAGCCATGGGCATCATGGGCTCCTACTGCGACACCAACGTATTCCAGCGTTATTTCGGCATCCGTGCCGAATGGGTGGATGAAGTGGAGATCCTGAGAAGGATGAAGCTTGAGATCTATGACCCGGAAGAATACAGTAAAGCCCGTGAATGGATACGTGAAAACTGCCCGGAGGGCTTCGACTGCAACGCGGGCAAGGAGCTGATGGAGATCGTGACCCGTTCCAAGGTGGTCGCTCCGGAAGATGATTGGGATTTTATCGCCAAAATGACCGTGATCGTCAAGGATATCCTGTACGGCAACCCCAAGCTGGATGAACTGGGCTGGCATGAAGAAGCCCTGGGCAAGAACGCGGTCGCAGGCGGCTTCCAGGGGCAGCGGCAGTGGACCGACTGGCTGCCCAATGCCGATTTCACCGAAGCGATCATGGCTTCCTCATTTGACTGGAACGGCCCCAAGGCTCCCACTCCCTTCGCAACAGAAAATGACACGCTCAACGGGGTATCCATGATGCTTGGCACGCTGGTAAGCAGCACAGCCCCGTGCTTCCATGATGTACGCACCTACTGGAGTGCCGACGCGGTAGAGCGGGTAACCGGCAAGCGGCCTGATGGCAAAGCAGCAAACGGGTTCATCCACCTGATCAATTCGGGCGCCACAGCGCTGGACGGCACCGGCGCAGCGAAAAATGAGCAGGGCGAAGGCTGCATGAAGCCCTTCTGGGAAATGAGTGAAGAGGATGTGCAGGCATGCCTGAAGGCAACGGACTGGTGCCGTGCCAACTATCAGTACTTCCGGGGCGGCGGATTCTCCAGCCATTTCAAAACCCAGGCTGAAATGCCCGTAACCATGCTGCGGGCCAACATTGTGGACGGCGTTGGGCTCACGCTCCAGATCGCCGAAGGGCACACCGTGGTGCTTCCGGATGAAATGCACAAAGTGCTCGACCAACGCACCGATCCCACCTGGCCGACGACCTGGTTCGTTCCCCGTCTCACCGGAGAAGGCGCCTTCCGGGATGTATACTCCGTGATGGCCAATTGGGGAGCCAACCACGGCGTAACGGTCTACGGTCATGTCGGGGCCGACCTGATCACCCTGTGTTCCATGCTGCGCATCCCCATTGCGATGCACAATGTGGAAAAGGATCGGATCTACCGTCCCCACAGCTGGGCAGCCTTTGGAACTGAGGACGCTCAGGCTGCGGATTATGCCGCCTGCAAACATTACGGTCCCCTGTACCAGTAAAGCCGCAAAATCCTGTATTACAGAGGTATTTATTGACCGTGAATAAACTCATTTTGGTATTGATCCTGTTTGTCTTTACCTTCTACTGCACAGAACGCACTAACCACGCTGCGGCAGATCCTTCCGTGATCGGCATCATCGGCGGAGCGGATGGGCCAACTGCACTCCTGATCGGCACAGGCGGCCCAAACGATGCCCCCATTGCTCAATCAAATGAAGAACTGATCCCAATCCTGCTTGATGAATGCGCTGCGCAGCTGCACGAGCTGTCCGGCGAACCTGCCATCCTTGATACAATGACTTCCGATGAAGATACTCGGCAGATCGTGGCCGTCTTTCATGCGGATTCAGAAAACGGCATCGTATCCTGGAATCCGATCACAAATACGGCTCTGCTCACGTCCATTTTGGGCACAGGGATGGACGGCCTTTCAACAGCTGCACGATCCTATATGGAGCAGCGCATTTTCTCCGCTTCCTTTCTTTCATCCCTACTATCTTCCATGCAGGGCGTAAACGCGCTTGCCGCTTCCTCTCTGGTGAATATCTGCCGACCGCTTTCCGCGGATCTCCCTTCCAGCTTATATATCGCCAGATGTGAGAACAGCACCGGAATCATCATGGGCATCTGGAACAATGGCGACGGCATCGTTCTGGTAACAGCAAGCTTTGTTCCAAACATCAGCAGCTTTGATGGAAATGACCGTCTGGGCGAACTGTTCCGCTGATCTGACCAATAATTTTCGGGCACATCCCCGGAAAATGAAATAAAAAGAGCGTGTAATACTAAACGAGTTTTAAAAACCGAACAGATGCGCCGCATATTTTTCGCTCTGGCTAAGCTGAATGAAGGGAGGCGTACGTGAAACGTACGTTGACCGGAATGAAGCAACGCCAGAGGGGAAAAGATGCAAGCAAATATTGGTTTCTAAAATGAGTTCAGTATAAACTGCGATCTGCAGCAAGCACGCTCTTTTTGCTTTCTAACAGGTACACAACACAATACATCAATCCAAAGAAAGATTCAACAATTCATCCATAAAATACGCGTTGGTGAAGGCCTTGCAGCCATTTGTGCCGGTCAGCTCCACACGGAACCATTCACACGCGCCAAGATCAAATTCCGCCTTTGTCAGAGGGCTGCCCGTTTCCGCAATTCGCATGGCAAAGGGACGGCAGTTTTTGATCAGACGGATATTCTGCGCACCGTCGCATTCCACATACACCTTTCCATCCTCCAGCCACAGGTTCACGATCTGCGGGCATTCCCCTGCTGCCGCGTTCACCTTTCCGCAGGAATAGAAGTGTCCCTGCTCCAGAGCACGGATCACGGCTCCATAGCTCAGTTCCTGTGCGGCCAATACCGTATAGCCGCCATAGGAATCCGACCGGGGATCCTCATCCGGATGATCGTTGTGATTGTCATCGGTTGCGATGCAGCGGATGCGGTTGCCCAGCATCAGCAGATCATCGTAGGCATGGCCGTTGTCATCATCATAGCCGGTTGCAACACAGCCGTAATTGACGACCTCCATGGCATCCATTCCGAGGTAGCGGCTGTAATCCGGCCAATGCTCCAAAGACCAGGTGGGATGATTATAGGTGATAAAAAAGCCCAATTCCTTTGCCCTTTGGATATCCGCGTTGATATATTCCGCATTGTATTTTCTTCCCGGGCAGGTAACGCGGTACAGTTCGCCGCCCCGGTCCGGATCAAGAGCACCGGCGGGAAGCTCCCGGATAAAGATCGGCGGCTCCGCCTTCGACCAGCCCAGAGCGGGGTTATCGGGTTCCTTCGCAACAAAGCACAAATGGCAGGTCTTCTGCCGCCAGGGCGTCACATAATATTCCAGTTCAAAACCGTTCAGCGCGACAAACCGTTCATCCGTCAGGTCCTGGTGATCGTAATACTTATCATGATCGGTAAAAGCGATCACACTGTAGCCATGAGCCTGATAATCCGCCTTGATCTGTTCAGGGGTCTTATGCCCGTCTGAAAGAGTGGTGTGAGTATGCAGGTTGGCTTTATACCGGGCAGTATTCCGGGGAAGCAGATCGACTCTCATGACAATCATCCCTTTCTTCCGGTCTTCTGTTTGTTTCGCCAAGGACCGGCACTGTCATTTTACATCATACACTCCTGGCAGAAAAACGCAATAGCTATCAGAAAAAGAAGTGACTCTGAATGCGTCCGATATGCGGTTTCAGTCTGTTTTTTCTGTCCTATTTTCAAATCGGGCATTTCATGTTATAATATGATAGGTTGATTATCCCGTACATGATTTTGATACGGGATCATAAATGATACTGCGGAGGACAGCACGTATGAAAATGATGTTGAAGCGCTTTCTTTGTTTGTTCCTTATAATATCCGTGCTCTGCACGGCATCCTTTTCCGTTCTTGCCGAAGGCACGGATCCTTCAGGCAGTTCCCTGCTGGACCTATTGGGTTCCCTGCTCCTTGGCAGTTTACAAAAAAACGATTCGCCTGCCCTTTCCCATCAGGAAACGGTTGACGCGCTTCGTGATCTTGGCATCGAAATATCCGATTCGATCATCCTGGAAGTGGAAGAAAGCCTGGATGAACTAAAACAGTGGTACACAGAAAACGGTTTGGATTACACAGAGAGGCCCTCTGATTTCACGATTTACCTGCTTACGACCGTCGGCATGGGCGAATATGACTACGAAACCGGCGTCTGGACCCCGAGTTCATCCGAGGTATATTCCTTCGATGCAGAAATATTCGACATATTGAATATGTACCGGCTCTTCTTGCAGGGCGTCTCATCCATCATTCCGGGCTTTGAGCCGACCGATATTCAGGAACACATTGAGGAAAACACCGACAGCACGGAAATAAAAATACCGTTTCTGACCGCTGAGGGCACCACCACGGTCTCCTTTATGCTGAATGGAAAGCGATATGAACATACCCTCGATTTCAACGGCGACTGGTTCAATGAAGATGCGATCACATGGATCAATCAGGTTCTTAAGGAAGAAGGCTTTCCCGGCCGGATCCATTCATTTTATGATGGCCTTCAGGGGCTGATCCTGTTCTATGGGGACGATGAATATGGAAAAAAGCTGAAAAAAATCGTTCCGGACCCGTTTGCCGGTCTGTTCCGCTGAACGGGCAGAATGAAAGTATCAATACCATTCGGAGGGATCTGGATGCAAGATAATATCATCCGCGTCGTGATCGATTCCAAGATGGAGATCATCACGGCTGACAACAAATTTTTCTCGTTGATCGGAGAAGAAAAACACCATTCCCTGCTCACCTGTATGGATCCGGCGGATCTGGACGCGCTGCACGCAGCAATAGGCAAGCTGACCGATTTTCACGATAACGCGGTCACCTGCTGCCGCATCGGCACCGTGAACGGTCCCCGCTGGTTCATGATACGCGCCCATATGGATAATATTGTACCGGAGGCAGAAGATCCGTATCTGTACTATCTTGAATGCGTCGACACGGATACGCTGGAAGAGCAGTTTGCCGATCTGATGGAACAGCTGACCGAAGCCAACAAGCTGCTTGAGATCTGCGACCGTCAATTATTCCGCTATGACCGAAAAACGGATGATTTCCGCATTTTCGGCGGCAGCCTAACACGGCCGATCGGTTTTTTTCACGGGTCACTGGCGGAGTGGACCGATAAAGTTCATGCCGAAACCGAATTATCCGTGAACGGACAGGAAGCTTTATCCGCTTTACTTGCCGACCTTGCCTCCGCTTCCGGTCCTTTTGAGGATATCGTTGAAGGACGGCAGAAGCTGGAAGGCGCCGAAAAAGGACTGGTCCGCTTTCTGGGCTTCGCCATCCGGGACAAAGCAGCGGATGTGGCCCTGGGCTCCATCCGCCTCCTATCTGCGAACGGCAAAGAAGAAAATGTACACATTTTCGGCCAGAACAATTATGACGAGATGACCGGCCTGTACAACAAACAGGCCATACACCGTTATGCCGAGCGGGTCTTTGCCCAGCAGACGGATCATCCGGTGCATCTCGCGATCCTGGATCTGGATAATTTCAAAAACATCAACGACACCTACGGCCACCTGGCCGGGGACGAAATGCTGCGCAAGGTAGGCGGTATCATCCGGGACGCGCTGGGCTCGTCAGGCGTTGCAGGCCGCTTCGGCGGGGACGAATTCATGATCGTCATCAAAAAGGCCGACACATTGATGGTCCTCCGCTCCATTCTGCGCTCCATCCGCACGAATATTGAATTTTCCTGCCGCAACACCGGCAAATTCTACAAGATCACCTGCTCTATGGGCGTGGCGACCCTGGGTGTAGCCGGCACGACCTTTGAAGAAGTATTCAACGTGGCGGATAAAATGCTGTACGGTGCGAAGATGAAAGGAAAAAACCGCTACATCATCTACACGCCCGAGCTTCACGCATCCCTGCTGGAGAGCGACACCTTTACCCCCAAGCCGTTCTTCGGCAGCCGGGAAGGGGATCGCGAAGGCACCGTGAACCGCGTGATCGAGTATCTGCTGGGCAAAAAACGCGCTGAAATTTCCGGCTGTCTTGCCGCGGTAGGCGAAGCCTTCAGCATTGACGAGATCAGCCTTTTTACAGACAGCACCGAAAACGCAAGCTTCACCTGGGTCTCCCCGGAGTGGCCAAACGCATGCATCGAAAACCTGAATTGCCTGAAGGAGGACGGGATCGACCAATGGATCGCCCGCGACAATCCCCTGGTCGTGGACAGCATCGACCATATCCGCCACATCTATCCCATCACTGCAAAAATGCTGCAGGATAACCGCATCCATGCCGCCATGATCTTCAGCGTGCTGGAGGAAGGCCACCGTGCATGGCTGGTCTTCTGCAAAAAGAGCGTCCTGACACGCAAATGGGCCGACTCGGACAAAGCATATCTGATGTTTGTCAGCAACGCCGTCGGCCTGCGTCTGGAACAGGATCTTTCCAGATAACGAAAACAGGCAGACGCAAGGGTTGAATGAAGGGAGATAAGTGATGTGCTTAGTCTGTGACAGAATCAGAATGATCAAAGACGGAACCAATCCATATTTTGTGAAGGAATTGGAAACAGGGTATGTGGTGATCGGAGACCACCAGCATTTCAAGGGATACACACTGTTTTTATGCAAGGAGCATAAAACCGAGCTGTTTCATCTGGAAAGCAGGATGAAAGTGAAATTTCTGGAAGAAATGTCCATCGTTGCTGAGGCTGCAGCCAAAGCCTTTTCAGCTGAGAAAATGAATTATGAATTGCTTGGAAATGGCGACACGCATCTGCACTGGCACCTGTTCCCCAGAAAGGACGGAGATATCAAACCCTATGGCAGCAATGGCAAAGGGCCGGTCTGGTGGTATCCCATGGAAAAAATGTACAGCAGCGAGAACTGTCCGTCTGAAACGGAACTGGAAAAAATGAGATCCAAACTGTTGGCAGAACTCGATTTGCTGCTGTAATACTAAACGAGTTTTAAAACCGAACAGATGCGCCGCATATTTTTCCCTCTGGCTAAGCTGAGTGGAGGGAGGCATACGTGCAACGTACGTTGATCGGAATGAAGCAACGCCAGAGGGGAAAAGCTGCAAGCAAATGCTGGGTTTTTAAAATGAGTTTAGTATAAGGCAAAGTGAAAAGGATCCGGCCCTTACGGGTTCAGATCCTTTTTTGTTGATGTTACCTTTTCTATTATCCTGCCAAACCTGCTTTTCCCGGTACATTGCCTTTCCCGGCGGGATCAATTATCCCAATCTTCCGTGATAATCGCTCCGGCAGTAACTCCGGCGATGCTGCCAAAGCCGGTGGCAACGATGCCCGCCGCGCCTATGCTCTCCACTGCGATCAATCCGAGCCCCGCTCCGGCTCCGATGCCCGTCGCGCACAGGGCGATGCCGCCCACAACGCACGCCCCGCGAACCACAACGCCCTTGTTTTCCTCCACCCAGTCGCAGGTGGCGTTCCAGGCCTTTTCGCAGGCCCTGGTGGTGGCATTCCATGCATCGGTGAACCAGTTGCCGCCATTTACATTCATCAGTTCTTCATCGGTCAATGCGATCCTGTTCACTGCGTTTGTCATTTTTTGTTCCTCCTCATTTTCCTG
>JAZLIA010000064.1:0-2087 GCA_045617125.1 Clostridia bacterium
ATGACGGGGTCGTGTGCAACCCGCCCTATTCCCGCAACGAAAGTGCTCTTCCCGCCCGGATCGAACAAAAGCATATCGCACGCCAGGAAAGCGAATGCACGCTTGAGGATATTGCTGCGGCAGCCGCATGGCTCCTGCGGGATCATGGACATTTTTTCCTTATGCTTCCTGCATTCCGTTTTCCGGAACTGACGCAGATCCTTTCTTCACGGCGTCTGCAGCCCAAGCGGGTGCGTTTCATTCATTCCAGAATCGACAGTCCTGCCCGTATCGTGCTGGTGGATGCAATATACAATGCAAAACCGGGCACAGAGTTTCTGCCGCCTTTGTTTACTCACACCGCATCAGGAGAAGTGACAGATGAAGTAAAGCATATATACGGCATATCGGACGGGACGGAATGATCCGGACCGCCCTTTTTTGATAAACAAAGGGACTATGCCAGAACAAATGCTGTTCTTTCACCGTCCCTTTCTGCTAATGCCTGTCAGCAGCTGCAAAAATGATATAGGAATAGATCTGTGCCCGGCCGTATTTCTGCCTGTCCACCCCTACAAGGCCCTGATAAATGGGTTTGATGGCATGCTCCGGATCACTGGCCCGATAACTGTCACGGCAGAGAGGATCCAAAAAATACACCTGACTCTCATCCGCACCCACAAGCAGCAAATAATGCCCGGTACTCGTAAACGCACCGCCGCTGCCTGCAAAAGCAACCACCCCGCAGCCCAGATCCACACTCGTCAGCGCTTCTTCCAGCGATTCCGTGCGGGTAACTTTTAAGTCAAACAGTTCTGCCAGCCCATTCAGAAAAGTCAGTCCCGTACCGGTATTCATTGCTCTTGAGGATAAGCCGTAAACATTGTTCCCCGCAGCAAAATCCCCCAGCACAAGGGGAAGGAATTTCATATAATCCTTCACCGAGGTAATGTAATACCGTGCATGACCTTTCCCGCAATGCCATTTGTTGATAGAGCAGGAACACACTGAATAGGGATATTTCGAACAGGAATTGAACAGAAGCAGCTGTTCCTCCGGAACCACACATCTCAAGGCCATCGCCACACTGCTGGGTGCGCATCCTCCATCCCTGAAGGGACGGTTCTTCGTAGAGCTTTTACTTTCGTAAGTCATGCCGCCCCACAGGGGATCATTCTGCGCATAATAAGCATAGGTACGGCCAGATGGCACGGTGATCTCCGTGTCATAATAAGCAGGAGCGGCAAATTGCCGCTCCGTAAGAAAATCCTCCTCTGCTTCAGCACATGCTGCAAAGCAGCTCAGGACCGCATATAAACTCAAAATGAAAGATACACGCCGTAACAGGCTCACTCTTCTTCTTCCTCTTCAGGCAGTTCAGCGTTGTGATACACTTCGGTCACATCGTCGTTATCATCCAGCATATCAAGCAGCTTCTGAATCTTCGCAGCCATTTCGGGATCTCCGGTCACATCCACCGTGTTCTGGGGGATCATCTGCTTATCGGCGGAAATGAAGGAATACCCGGCGCTTTCGAGATTCTCACGCACCTTGGAGAAATCGGCAGGTGCTGTGATCACTTCAAAGGCGTCCTCATCGATGCGCACATCCTCAGCACCGGCATCCAGCGCCGTCATCATCATCTCATCTTCGTCCATACCGGGCTCGCGCTCGATCACGATCACACCCTTGTTGTCAAACATATAGCTGACAGAGCCGGGGTTGCCCAGGTTTCCGCCGTTCTTATCGAAAATATGGCGAATATCACTGGAAGTACGGTTCCGGTTATCGGTCACGATATCCACAATGATCGCCACTCCGCCGGGAGCATAGCCTTCATAGGTCATCTCTTCATAAACCGTACCGGTGCCTTCACCTGCAGCCTTCTTGATGGAACGCTGAATATTATCATTGGGCATGTTATTGGCCTTGGCTTTGGCAATAATATCCTTCAGCTTGCTGTTGGAATCCGGATTCGCACCGCCTTCACGCACAGCAATCGCGATCTCACGGCCGATCTTGGTAAAGATCTTGCCGCGCGCAGCATCCGCCTTGCCCTTTTTAGCCTGAATATTGTGCCACTTGGAATGTCCTGACATAATCTAACC
>JAZLIA010000065.1:0-4056 GCA_045617125.1 Clostridia bacterium
GCCTCAGCCTCCTCCGGCAGAGGTACCCGGTTTTCCGGCGGACGGCACTTGACGATGTTGCAGATGAACACCTGCTCCCGCGTGTAGCCCATTGCGGCAATCATTTTTGTGAGCAGCTGTCCTGCCCGGCCTACGAAGGCAGCGCCCTGCATGTCCTCATCGTGCCCCGGTCCTTCACCAATAAACATGAGCCGGGCATGCGGATCGCCCTGACCGGGAACCTTGTTGTGGATATTCCGGCACAGACCGCATTTGTCGCACTGGGCGATCTGCTCGTTCAGAGCGTCCCAGGATATCTGGATTGCCATTTTTTATCGCATCCTCTGCCGTATGGCGGCCCTGCAGCCCCTTTGACGGGAAGGGCCTTTCATTAAATCGCGATTCCTTAAGCAAACCGGTCCAGAATGAAAGCAAACCGGCCTGAAAAATCCTGGATCAGCCAGATCACCAGAGACACCAGAATGGTGACCAGCACCAGAATGGCCAGAACTCCCGCTGCGACCCCCAGAAAATTGAACATTCCCTCGGCCATGATCCAGCGGGCCCGACGGTCCTCTTCTTCCAGTTCCTTTTTGTTACGGTATTGCTGTGCGTCGTTCATACTTTTTCTCCTATTAAATGGGGACGGATCACAGATAATCCATCCAGGGAGCGGAGGGATCCTCCCGTCCGGTCAGGCACCCGTCCGCAGAGAGCTCCGGAAAATCCTGCTGCCGGAGAGCCTCATAGAGCAGCACGGCTACGGAGTTGGAAAGGTTCAGGCTGCGGGCATCCGGCCGCATCGGGATGCGTACGCACCGGTCATAGACCCGGGAAAGCAGCGATTCCGGCAGCCCCCGGGATTCCGGACCGAACACCAGCAGATCCTCTTTTTCATAATGCGCCTGTGTGTAGCTGCGGGGGGCTTTGGTGCTGGCAAACCAGTATCTTCCCTCCGGGAACAGGCGGATCAAGCTGTCAAAGGAGGGTAGAACGGTGATATTCACCATGCTGAAATAATCCAGTCCGGCTCGTTTCATATATTTATCCTTCAGTTCAAAGCCCAAAGGCTCTATCAGGAAAAGATCGCTTCTCGTGGCAGCGCAGGTGCGGGCAATGTTGCCGGTGTTCTGCGGGATCTCCGGTTCATACAATACGATCTTCATTTATATTCCCCGTATCGCGAGGGCCATCAGGAAGGGTGCGGAGCCCTTGTAATCGTCATCGCAGATCTGTTCGTGAATGTAATATTCATAGCTTCCGTCCCGGTAAGCTGCGTCGCCGTAGGGTGCTCCGCCAAGACCGGCGACCCGGCACACATCATGCAGCACAGGCAGGCCGTCCACGCCCAGGGTCACCTTTTCGCGAAGCAGAGCATCCAAGGCTTCCTCTCCGGCCTTTCCGGTGGCCTCGTTCAGCACGCCCAGCCGGCAGCCCTTCATGAGCGCATAGGCAAACATGGAGGAACAGCTGCTTTCCTTGTAATTGCCTTCTTTTTCGGGCAGTGTGACCACCTGATACCACAGGCCCTCTCTCTGCCATCTGAGCAGGCCCTTTGCCAGGGTGCGCATTTGATTGGAGAGCGTTTCACGGGCCGGGTGATCCTTCGGCAGCAGCTCCAGCACATCCGCGTGGGCAGCCATGAACCAGCCCATCGCCCGTCCCCACACATGGGGACTGCGTCCGGTTTCCGGATCGCTCCAATGCTGCTTGTGCGAGGAATCCCAGGCGTGGCGGCACAGGCCGGTCTCCGGGTCGAAGGTCTTTTCAAAGCAGAGGGTCATCTGCTTTGCGGCCAGGTCATAAAGCTCGCTCCTGCCGGTCATATCCGCCATCATCACGGTGAAGGGACAGCCCATGTAAATGCCGTCCAGCCACATTTGGTTGGGGTAGATCTGCTTGTGCCAGAAGCCCCCTTCTGGGGTGACAGGCTGGATATCCAGCTGCTTCAAAAGCATCAGAGCGGCTTTTTTGTAGCGTTCGTCTCCGGTCAGACGGTACAGGCCGGGCAATACGGCGCCGTAGCAGAGCATATCCATATTGCAGGTTTCAGCGGGATAGGTGGGTATGGAACCGTCCTTCATGACCCAGGTGTTGGTAAAACGCACCACCCGATCCCGGATATCGTTGTCTCCCAGTGCGTCTGCCGCCATCAGGAGAGCTCGGCAGGCGATGCCGTTTTCGTAGGTCCATTTATGATACTGGCCGGGCCGGGTCATCAGCGCTTCGGCTTCCATACGGGTATAACGGTTATTCATCTTTTTCATTCCTTTCATCGCAGGCTTTCAGGATCGCTCCCCGCACTCCAAGCAATTGCAGGTCCAGTATCTTCTGATAAAGCAGATCGCTCAGTTCATCGTTTCCGGTAAGATCCTTGCCCCACCAGTCGCTGCGGCCGAACACGGCGTAAACCAGTGTGTCGGCGGGCATATCCGGGCTGAGGCCCCGGAACAGCTCCTTTGATGCCGTGCTTTCTTCAAGATCGTTATGAGGGCCGGAAAAAAGCATAGCCGCCATCGCCATTCCCAGTGCCAGACAGGGCGTGGAGGGGGAAAGGCGGGGCACCACCCAGTCTCTCAGCCCTTCAAGACAGCCGCACAGGGCGGATACCGTGGCTTCCCGGTTTATTTCCAGGGACTGACTCAGGGTCATGGCCAGATCATTTTTCCGGTCACTGCTGCAATGCATCTGGGGCAGCACCTCGTGAAGCAGGAGGCAGCCGTAAAAGCGGCGAAAATCATCATCCAGCATGACGGCGCGGATGCTTTTGATCTCGCACATATAGGCACCCGGTATCAATGAGGCACGCACAGCCCCTTCGGCTGACGCACGCAGTACATCCTGTTCGGGCATAGACAGAACCCCTCCGTAAAGAATCGATTTTTCCTTCTGTATTATAGCCGCAAACCGGTGTATTTTCAAGCATGTGTACTGCTTTGACTATGCGGGATTGGCCTTTCTTTTTCCGGTAAAAGGATATCTGGCAGCGGGAAAGGAAAATCCGTTTTCATTCTGTGCGGTTTATGTTATAATATAGAAAAACCCCGGAGGTATTGAAACCGATGCCGTATGTTCCCGCGAGAACGCCGGATACCCAGCAGAGGATGATCGTGCTTTATGCGCTGGACCGGCTCAGTCCGTGCTATGATCTGCAATTGCTGCAGTTTTTCGGCGAATACGGTTTAATGAATTATTTCGATATGATGTTTGCTCTGGTGGATCTGTGCCGGGAAGGTCAGGCTGTGCGCACGCCGAGAGTGAACCAGAACCTGTATGAGCTGACGGATTCCGGCAGAGAAGCCCTTCGGCTGCTGATGGGGCATGTGCCCCTTTCGGTGAGGGAGCAGATCGATGCTCATGCGCCGCAGTGGAAGGAACGCTTTTCCCGGGAACAGGAATACGCCTCTGAAATGGAAAACACCGAACGCGGCGAGGTGAAGCTGAAAATGTATGTGATGGAGCAGAACATGCGCATGATGGAAATCGGCATGAGTCTGCCCGATGAGCATACCGCCCGTTCCCTGCAGGAAAAATGGCCCGGGATCGCCGGCGAGGTGTATGGCTTCATTATCAGGAAGCTGGCGGAGGATAAGCAATGAATGTGTGGGCAGTGATCCTGTGCGCCGGAAAAAGCAGCAGGATGAAGATCGGCGTGAATAAAACACTTTTGCCCCTTCAGGACGGCATGCCCGCCTTTATGCATCCGGTGCGTGTTTTTGCCCCCTTTGTGAACGGGATGGTGCTGGTCACGGGTCTGGAGGAACGGGCGGATTTTGTGCGCTGTATTCAGGAAGCCGCTCTTTCTTTCCCGGTGCTTTATGCGGATGGGGGAAGCGAACGAAGTTACAGCGTAAGAAATGCGCTTTCCGTGCTGCCCGAGGAGTGTGAAGCCGTGCTCATTCATGACGGCGCGCGCTGCTTTGTGGAGGAGGACGTGATCCGGAACGTGCTGGACGGCATATGCGGCTTTGGTTCCGGTGTGGCGGCAATTCCCTCCCGGGACACGGTGAAGCGGGCCGATCAGGATGAAAATGTGCTGGAAACGCTTAAGCGGGATGAACTGCGGGTGATACAGAC
>JAZLIA010000066.1:0-11769 GCA_045617125.1 Clostridia bacterium
GATTAAGAGGACATCGCTGAATTGTTCAGTGTTTCCTTAGCGTGGCCGGCTTCCCTGGAAGGGGCATTGATCAGCATCATCGGTTCGGTCGATACCATAATGGTAAAAGCAGTGGGGGAGAACGCGATCGCGGCTGTTTCCCTGACAACTCAGCCGCGTATGATACTATTGATCATTGCTCAAGCACTGTGCGTTGGAACAACAGCCTTGATCGCACGGAGAAAGGGCGCGAACGATCAGAAAGCTGCCAATGCAGTCCTATCGCAAAGCATGATCATTATTACGCTTATCGGAATTCTGATCACGGCGGTTGGATTTTTTCTCGCAGAACCCATTATGATACTTGCAGGAGCTAATGAGGATACTCTGGAGTTATCAGTTGCCTATCTTCAGGTGATCGCGCTTGGATTGATACCAAATTGCTGGAATCTGTGCCTCTGTGCTGCACTGCGCGCCGTGGGAAATACACGAGTCACAATGATCACCAATATCACTGCAAACCTGATCACCGTGCTACTTAATTACTGTCTGAGCGGAGGTAACCTGGGTTCCCCTGCATGGGGGGTTCGGGGAGCAGCCATTGCGACCTCTCTTGGCACTTTTTTTGCTTCAATGATCAGCTTTTTCAATGTTTTACGGAAAGATGGCTATCTGCGTCTCAACCTGAGAAACTTGGGTTTTGACAAACGCACTTTGAGCGGACTTGCAAAGGTGGGGTCATCTTCCGTTGCTGAGAGCGCGTTTCTTCGAATCGGCTTTTTCATTAATACACGTATGGTGGCCGATTTAGGCACGGCCGCTGTGACAGCCTATACAATCGTTCAGCAGGTAACTTCTCTTTCGTTCACCGTGGGTGACGGAATTGCCACTGCTGGAGCAACTTTGATAGGGCAGTCGCTTGGGGAAAATGATAAAGAAAAAGCAAAACAGTATGTGACAAAATGCCGCGTCATTTCTGTTTTTGCTTCGGTTCTTCTGATGATGCTGCTGTTTTTCCTCAGAAAGGATCTAGCGGCGATTTTTACTGATAACAGCGTGATCATTTCAGGTGCTTCTGCCGCATTTATTGCAGCTATGGTCGGAATGATCCCCCAGAATGCTCGTGTTGTATATTCCGGATGCTTACGCGGTGCAGGTGATGTGAAATATGTTGCGATCTGCTGCATGATCAGTGTGGCAATTGTTCGTCCTTTCTTTACCTGGCTCTGCTGTTATCCGCTGAATCAGATCTGGCCTGAAGGAATGCTTACCTACACAGGACCCTGGATTGCGTTTGTGATCGATGCTGTTGTAAGACAGATCATGTTGTTTATTCGTATCCGGAAGGGGGCTTATCTGAATATCCGTCTTTAAATGAATTCGAATACGATTTTTTCCTATTTGGACTACCTTTTAATGCTGAATCGTGCTATAATAGGCCGAATCTGAAAACATAGGAGTGTTTGAGATGATTACTTCAAAAGAATTGAGAAATGCGTGGATCAAATTTTATGAAGAACGCGGGCATGTCAATATTGGCGCTGTTTCCCTGATCGGCGATGGTGCTACCGGGGTCATGTTCAATGTGGCCGGAATGCAGCCCCTGATGCCTTATCTGTTGGGGAAAGCCCATCCATCTGGAAAGACCCGCCTTTGCAATGTTCAGGGTTGCGTACGCACAGTCGATATTGAGAGCGTGGGAGATCCCACTCATTTCACATTTTTTGAAATGATGGGCAACTGGTCTCTTGGCGATTATTTTAAAAAAGAAAAAACCCGCTGGAGCTTTGATCTTCTGACGAAGGTATTCGGGTTGAAAGCGGAGGAGATCTGCTCTACTGTGTTTGAAGGAAATGATGCGGCTCCGCGAGATGAAGAAACAGCCGGATTGCTGCGTGAAGTCGGGATCAAGCCGGAGCATATTTTCTATCTTCCCAAGGAGGATAACTGGTGGGAACTGGAGGGAACGACCGGAACCCCCTGCGGCCCGGATAATGAATGGTTCTATCCCCGCCATGACAAGCCCTGCGGCCCGAACTGCGACCCTGCCTGCGGCTGCGGACGTTATGTAGAAATCGGTAACGATGTTTACATGCAGTATAAGAAAACAGCAGACGGTTACGAGACTCTTTCCAACAAGAATGTGGATACCGGCTTTGGGCTTGATCGTCTTCTTGCTTTCCTGAACGGTATTACAGATGGGTATAAGACCGATTTATTCCTTCCCGTGATCCACTGCCTTGAGGAAAAGAGCGGGAAGAGTTATGATGATGATGCAGATGCCAGAAAGGCGATGAGAATCGTTGCCGATCATATGCGTACCTCCACCATGCTGATCGGTGATGTGAAGGGGATCCTGCCTTCCAATGTCGGTGCGGGTTATATCCTGCGCCGCCTGCTGCGCCGTGCGATCCGCTATGCGAGACAGTTGGGTATTGAAAGCTCTGTTCTCGCTGATATCAGCCGGATCTTTATTGAAAAGATCTATGATGAAGCCTATCCGCTTTTGGTTGAAAAGGAAGAATATATTGTCGATGAGATCATGAAGGAAGTTGCCCGCTTTGAAGCGACTCTTGTTACCGGCATGAAGGAATTTGGTAAATGCCTGAATGGGATCCAGCGCAAGAACGAATTCATGGCTCAGAAGGATCCGGCTTATGTTCCGGAAACAGTCATCAGCGGCAAACAGGCATTCCGGCTTTATGACACCTATGGCTTCCCTCTTGAACTGACACAGGAACTGGCATCTGAACAGGGGCTGACCGTTGATGCCGAAGGCTTTGCGGAAGCATTTAAGGAACATCAGGCCAAGAGCAAGCAGGAAGGCACATTTAAGGGCGGTTTGGCTGAACAGAATGAGATTACTGCACGCCTTCATACGGCGACCCATTTGCTCAATGCCGCTCTCAAGAGCGTTCTGAATGATAACAATATCAATCAGAAGGGCTCCAATATCACGACCGAACGGCTCCGCTTTGACTTCAACTTTGAACGCAAGCTGACGGAGGATGAATTGAAGAGAGTGGAAGCCTGGGTGAATGAGGCCATCCGTGCGGACGTGCCTGTAACGCTGGAAACCATGACCTATGAACAGGCAAAGGATTCGGGCGCCATTGGTGTGTTTACAAGCAAATATGGCGATGAAGTGAAGGTATATACCATTGGTAAATACAGCAAGGAGATTTGCGGAGGCCCGCATGCCTCACATACCGGTGAACTTCATCATTTCAAAATAGCGAAGGAGGAAGCTTCCTCCGCCGGTGTTCGCAGAATCAAGGCAATACTTGACTGATAACATTTAAGAAGGGCTGTGAAAGAACACATTCCGTGTGTTCGATCACAGCCCATTTTTCGTTATGAATATGAACAGCAAGCTGATGGAGAATAGCAATGACTTCCTTTAGAAACCACTATTCAGTGATGATATGTGGTTCAGAAAGGAGACCGGAAGGTTTTAAACGGTATTCATAGATCCATTTCATGCCTGTGCTGCGCTATGCCTGCGGTCCGTACCAGTGCACAGTCCCGTCATTTATGTGAAAAGTTCCGAATGTGTTGATCCGTGAGGCATATACCGTAATATTCAGGACATGCTCACCTTCAGACAGGACCCCTAAATCTGCTTTGTGAGGGGCAAGCGACAGATTGGAGATACGTTTACCATCCAGTTCAAGAGTGACGCAGGGGGCAGAAAAGATCCCAAGACGCACACGGGTGTGTTTACCACCGGTCAGACAAAGCCGATATGTGAGAGGACCGCCATAGAAGGGAAGAGCCTGCTTCGTCCAGTCGCTGAAGGAAAGAGCAGTTGGAAGTTCTGTAAGCCGGATCTCACGTCCGTTTACAAGAACACCAAAGGGACCAAGAAGGAACATATTTTCAACTGAGGATGTGACAGAGAAGGGCTTTGTTACCTCAATTACGTTATTTCCTTTTTTAATAGGTCCGACACGCAGGGTGGATATCGCATCATCCACAAAAGAACCTTCAATTTTTTTGATACTGGGGTTCCGTTAAAAAGAATGCCGAGTAGTTTTTCTCCTTCTTCCAGGGCAGTTGGTTCTTTGGGTGTGAACAGCAGATATTTCTGACGGTTTTCTCTCTTTTTCGTTACATAACCGCCTGCATAACCGGAAGGCCACTTATCTTCATCATAGAGCCAAGCAAGCATATTTTCATTTCGTGCTTTTTCAACGCAGGTACGGATGTGGCCCATGAATTCATCAGAAAGATAGGGTGAAGACATTCCAACGCGCACGTGCATGTGAAAACCGCCCATCCCCATCTGCTTCATACATTCGATCTCATGCAAGAGGAGATCGTCGTTCAGATCACAGTTCCAGGCTCAGAAAGGGGCGGCACGGTATTCGCTGCCGGGATTACGGAAAAGATCCGGATCTGGCTGTTTGGAGAGATTATGCGGATACAGCATTCAGATCACCTTCATCTTTTCTATTGTTTTGATAATACAGGAAATGCGTCATGCAAAGATGACGCATTTCCGTATGGATCCAAAGCATTGTCTGGACGTTATTGTTTGTTATTTTTGATTCGGATCGTTTTGATCTCAAACGGATCAAACTGAAGATAAACAGTATGATCATCGTGCTTTGGGATCTGGGTTTTATTTTCTTCCAGATCGCATTCCCAAACATCACTAACCTTGAATGGGAAGGCCGCTTTGACTGCTGTTGAGCCTTTCATGCTTTCATACATACGCAGAATCAGGTCGCCGGAACCATCCTCTGCCAGCTTCACACTTTCTACGGTCACCGCAGGAGAAGAGATCTTTACAAGCGGTTCTGAAGTGCAGTGCCCTGCTGCACGTAAGAGCGGAATGTTGATATCTTCTGTTTCATTAAGTATTCCGGACGCGCAGAAAGCACCGTCCCATACATAATAGGAATAGCGGAAAGAATGCTTGCCCTGATCTGCATTGGCATCGGGGTAGGTGGGGGCACGGAGAAGGGAAAGAGAAATAACACCTTCATTGGCGCCTACACCGTACTTGCAGTCATTCAGCACAGCAGCCCCGTGTGATGAATCAAACAATGCGGTGTAGGCATGATTGCAAACCTCGAATCTGTCCATATCGTAGCGGCGGGAGCGATGGGCAGGGCGATTGATAAACCCAAACTGAATCTGATGAGCCGCTTCATCCGCATCGATCCCTGTATCAAAGCTGACCTTTAGCAATCTGTGCTGTTCATGCCAGTCAACCTCAGTGTCAAAATCAAGCCTTGAGGAGAAGACATTCAGCATTACAGTCTGCGTGATTATCGAACCGGAAAAAGAAGTGATGAAGCGAATTGCTGCCGTGTTTTCTCCGGAACAGAGAATTTCTGCCCGGCAAACGGGATCAAGTTCAATTTCTCTTTGCTCCGTCTGGCTGTCGATATCCCAGGCATCAAATATACGCGGAAGATCTCTGTAGAGATGGAAACGATTTGAAACGCCGCGTACACGATCCTTCTGATCCTTTTTAGTAAATGCCCGAATAATCTCGCCCTTTTTATTCAGGGTGACTGAGATCAGGTCATTTTCGATCACAAAACCGTCAGCGATCTCCTGCGCAAATGCATAGCATGCATTAGGCTGCTTCGTATCGGATTCGATCAGAACGGTGCCAAAAGGTTCAATTATGATTAGTCCATTGTCTACAAGGCGGTGTGTACAATGAGTAGAGGGATTGAATACGGTTATTCCCTGCTCAGTTGTACGGAAAGCAGAAAGCGCTTCCTCAGCGCCCCGATATGCGCGAGCAATCACTTCTTCAAGCTGTTTTCGTGCTGTCGTATAAACGGGCCCGATTGCAGAACCTGGCAGGATATCATGGAACTGATTAATAAGCAGAACCTTCCAGGTACTCTCAATATCTTCTTTGGGATATTCTGCTTTTCCGGTAAATGCAGCATAGGCGGCAAGCATTTCCCAGGTGCGCATTGCATTTTCGGCTCGGCGATTCAGTTTTTTCACTGCGCTTTGTGTGGTGTAAGTTCCTCTGTGGCAGGTGAAATACAGTTCACCCCGGTAAACTGGCAGCTTCTGTGCTTTCCGCTTTATCAGGTACTCATATGGGGTGGTATAATATAGACGGGGACAGCCCTGCAGATCCTTCTGCCTGCGGATCTGCTCCATGTCGTCCCGGGTAGGGCCGCCGCCGCCATCACCGTAACCGAAGGGAAGGAAGAAGTCACCTGATCCATCTTTTTCCACGCGGGAATTCCAGCGGGTATGGAGCGTGGCTGCATTCACCTGAGTCTCGTAGAACATGTGCAGGTAACAGGAGATCTCGGAACCATCCATGCCTTTCCACATAAACGCATGATGGGGGAATACTTCAGAATCGTTATAGGACCAGTAGATCTTCTGTGTCGTGAGCCCCTCCATGTTGAATTTGCGGATGATTTGCGGAAGGGCGGCGGAATAACCGAAGGTGTCCGGAAGCCATGCGACCCGGCTCTCCACACCGAGCTGTTCGCGGAAATATTTCTTTCCGTACAGGAACTGACGAACGAGAGATTCCCCTCCGGTCATGTTTGTATCGGGTTCCACCCACATGCCTCCGTCAGCGATCCATCTGCCATCCGTGATTGCTTTTCGCACCTTTTCAAACAGCTCCGGATAGTATTGACGGCAAAGCTCATATTCGGCACACTGACTTTGCAGGAATATCGCTTCAGGATATTCATCCAGCAGACGAAGCTGAGCGGCAAAAGTACGTGCAGTTTTCCTGCGGGTTTCATCCGTTGTCCATAGCCAGGCAAAATCCAGATGTGAATTCCCAACAACCGCCATGGAGGGAGCAAATGAACCGTTGTGTGCCTGCATCAGGGGAGCAATGATCTCTCTTGCTTCGGTGTATGCTTTTCGCCGTTCTGCGATAGGCTTTTCCATATCGAGCTTATCCATCATCTGCCCGATATAAAGAGTGATCTTTTCCTTGAAGCAGTCATTATCATCTAGAAAATCATAGATCTCCTTCAGCATATCCAGATCAAGCCAAAGCTGATAGGCCTCCTCGTTCCAGAAGCCGAAGGTGCTGTGGCCGATTACAGCCGGTTCGGTATGCTCGAAACGTACGCCTTCTTCCGGGAAAACAGGCTGTCCTGGATCGGCGGGCAGGGAAGTGCCTGCATAAACTTCCATTGCCAGCGCTATCTTTTCATTTCCCTTTGATTTCTTCACGATCGTTTGATCCACGATGTAATGATGGGGACGGCGGAGGCGGTCAGCCCGCCTGGTTCCGAATTCCTGTCCGTCTACAAATAACGTGGCTTCCCCGCCGGGATTCAGGTCCATTAAGATCCTTTCCCCGGCAGCGCAGGAAGGAACAGATATATCGCCGAACATCCAGGCATATTCACCGGGAACACCCCATGCCGTTCCCTCATTGAGGGGGAAACGGGGAATCGTAACAGCTTCCGGGAGAGAATAATCCCTGTCTGCTTTGAAACCGGAAAGACGAATATCTCCCAGCGGATGATAAAGGTCAGCAGCAAGTGCATGAATCACGTGCTGAAGCTGAGCATATAATTCCTTATTCATCAATATTGACCAGCCTCCGGAATATGTTTTGTGAAATTATTATCAATAACTGCCCTCAGTGGAGAAGGTAACATCCACTTCTTCTTTCCTGCGGGAATGCCTGGCTTTTTCAGCAAGCATATCACGGAACAGGACTTCATCAACAGGGAGAGTCACCTGTTTATCCAGCCAGGAAGAAAGATGCATCGCGTTGGAGAGCATAAGGCCGTTAATGCCTTCCCGTCCGTCAGCAATAAGCGGTTCATGACGGAGGATCGCAGCAGCAAAAGCATTCAGCACAGCGGGATGCTGTTCATTCTTTCCGTCTGTTTCCACTTCGATCACGTCATGCGCAGGCTTTTCAAACCCTTCCGGACAGGTCACGCACCATTCACGTTCATTGGTGTGTAGCTTATAGAAGGTCAGCTTCTGATCTTCGCAAACTACTTTACCAAGCGTGCCGGTGATCTCAAGACGATTGGCTCCGGGGGCGTCGCCTGTAGTGGTGACGAACACACCTGTAGCACCGCCTGGATATTCCAGATAAGCGGTCACATCATCTTCCACTTCAATGTCATGCCATTTTCCTTCATGGCAGAAAGCGCGGATGGAGGAAGGCATACCGCAGAGCCACTGAAGAAGGTCCAGCTGATGCGGGCATTGATTGAGCAGAACACCGCCGCCTTCTCCGGACCAGGTAGCCCGCCAGGCTCCGCTGTCATAATAATGCTGGGTACGATACCAGTCTGTGATCAGCCATGAAATACGCTTGAGTTCACCCAGTTCACCGCCGTCGATCATTTCCTTCAGTTTGCGGTAAACACAATTGGTGCGCTGATTGAACATCATTCCGAATACCAGTTCCGGATGCTTATCCGCTTCCTTCATCATATCCCGTACCTGAAGCGTATAAACACCGGCGGGTTTTTCAACCATCGTGTGCAGGCCGGCTTTGAAAGCGGAAATGGCAAGGGTGGGATGCTGATAGTGCGGGGTACAGATATGCACCGCATCACAAAGACCGGAATGAATCAAATCTTCACCTTCTTCAAAAATCGTAACTCCGGGAAGATGATCCTTCGCCCACTGACGACGGGATTCACGACGGTCAGCCACTGCGGTGATCTCAATTTCAGGGCAAAGCCCTTTCAGAATATTTTCAACATGACCCGTTCCGATATTGCCGACACCGATTAAACCGAATCTGATCTTATCCATTCTTGAAAACCTCCGTATTATATATTTTATCAGGGAAGGATCGCTTTAAGGGCACTTGCCGCTGCATCGAATGCAGCATCACCGCTTTCGTAGGCATAGAGCGGAATTTCTGTTTTCTTGTCTTTTTCAAGGTCGGCAAGTCCGCTGAATACCTGAAGATGCGGCTCGATCGTGACATTTTCCCCGCCGTTTTGTGAAAAATCGCGAAGCAGATCCTTCAGACAGCCAATTCCTTTTCCGGCTGGCACAACGGAACCGTCGGGAAGAGCATCCTTGATGTGCATATAATAGGTTCGCTTTCCAAGCAGTTCCCAAGCGGCAGGGATGTCCTGACCGCACTGGATATAGTTAGCGGGATCAAAGATGCTCTTCAGTCCGGGCACCGCATTCAGAATTTCTTCGCAGCGCAGGGCAACAGAGCCGTAGATGCCTTTTTCGTTTTCATGGCAAAGAGCGATACCGGCCTTTCGTCCTTCTTCTTCCATCAGAGAAAGGCGGTCGATCACTTCATTGCGATAGAGAGAAGGATCCTTGTCGGATGGAATATAGAAAGAGAACATGCGCAGGTTCCTGCATTCCATGGCATCTGCAATCTCCAAAGTATGCCGCAGCAGATCCATGTGCTTTGCAAAATCGTCTTTTTCAATGTCGATTTTGCCGATCGGAGAGCCGATAGACCAAACACAGAGGTCTTGATCTTTGAGTTTCTTCAAAATTTCTTTTGCATAGGAAACGCTGATCGAAGACACATTCCCCTGGTCGGTTCCGCGGATCTCCATGCCATTGAGACCGTTCCGCTTCAGTGCGCGGATCTGGCCGTCGATCGTAGGGGAAGCTTCATCTGAAAAACCGTAGATGTTCATAAATTTCTCCTTTCAAGAAATCAAAATCAATTTTGACCGTATTTCCGTTAACGGGGTAATGCAATTGAAGCGAACCATGACCGATTCTTGGATCATATAATGGTTCAGGTTTATTTTTCCCACTTGGGTCAATTCCGCATATCCCGTATAGGATCATTGCACTCAATGCGGTGGCGCTCCATGTTTGCCAGGAGCAGGAACGCCATTCCAGCATTTCTCCTCCGCCCTCCTGCATCCCTCCGTAGACGCGTCCGTCATCCGGATGATAAATTTTGGCGCACTGGTTATCACGTACAGCATGCTGTGAAAACGAGAGCAGTTCATTCATAAAAAAGTTCCGGTCACCGCGATAAAGGGCTGCAAGCGCCCCAAAACCCTGTATATGCGGCCATATTGTTCCGCAATGACGTCGATAGGAATCATGATCATCATGATAGGGAGTAAAAGCAGGCCACACACATGGAATACCGTGCTGGGTGGTATGGATACTTTAAGCACGGATGCGGCCTGCCGGTCATCTGCGATATCAAACAGCAGGGCAAAGGCAAGTCCTAAACTATCCTGTGCATCACTTTCGTTAAGCAGATAGTCATAGGAACCCTTATTTTCATTCCAGAAAAAGCGGTTGATGCTGAGCTTCAGCTGTTCTTCATGACGATGCCAACTTTGATCCGTTATACCAAGAACACAGGACATTTCATACAGAATACGGTATGTTTCTGCATAAACACAGTTCAAATAAAGCGTTTTCGTAGGAAGACCGCCGCCAATAACTCTCGCTTCTTTCTTATGCAGGGAGGGCCAGCGGATAATACCTGAGGAAAGATCCGGGTTTCTGTAACGGGGAGGATACGCAGATACCCCGTCCCCGTATACTGCGGCACCATAGAACAGACCGTCTTCCGGATCCTGTTCCTCTTTTTCACAAAGACGAATCGTATTGCTAATTGCTTCATAGGCAAAACGAAGCCATTCACTGTCTCCGGTCAGCTTCCAGTAACGGTAAGCGCCGAGCGACCAGACAATCCGGTCCCAATACTGTCCTCCAATCATGACGCCTGCATCTGTTTTCTCGAGCCCAGAAAGAAGCGTATTAGCAGCCAATGCAGTATCCAGCAAAGGGGCAGAGAACCACACATTGATGGAGGCATCCCGTGTCCAGGGTGAATCGTAATCCAGCCCCGCCATAAGACAGTAGGTTTCAGTTTTCATCAGCCCTTTATTCATCAGGCATATATTTGCCTGTATTCGCGCCTTGGCCAAATAGAAAGCACGGGTAACGACTTTGTTCTCACAACAGAAATCTGATACCGGAGCATCGAAACCGTTCAGTCGCATCTTGCTTTCCTGTCTTATCCGATAGCGGATAACTCTTTCTGTATACTAAACTATATTGTAAACTGAGGCAACAATGAAATCAAGACGGAAAATTAATTTTGGATATACAAAAAGAAAGAATCATGATATAATCCTGTTAGAGAATAACCGCGCAGAGGAAACAGCGGCACATTACGGAGGCAATATTGCTGATCGAATAAGGAAATACGATTGCCAAGCCAGAATGGTACCTGAATGAAACAACAGCAGCAGGATATTCCCGCGTATATTATATTATCAGCGGAGATATTCACTATCAGGACAGCAACACCTCCCTGTGCTTTGAACCAGGAAGGCTTTATGTTTTACCGTCAGCCATTCCCTATAGAGCTGCGAGGGAAAGTTTTCCAGAATTTAGTGTAACATTTAGGATGTGTTTCCGTAGATGAATAAGGGATCGCATCTTGAATCCGCATGACAGTGAAATGTGTTTGCCGGTATGCATCATGGGCAGAAAACGTTTCTCGGTGAACACGCAGAGAAACTTTTCGCACTTGAAAAGTGTCGTGATCGCAGATGATGGGGATGTGTTCACTTGTGTACGTCTTGAATATAGCTTCGAGTATACGATTTTTATCAGCAATAAGGATTCAAAAAAAGTGCAAATGAGAAAATGCTCAGCGTTGAATGAAGGTTTTGCAGCTTTCCGCATTTAAGATGGTTCAATCACATATTCTATGTGATGGTGTATTCCTGACATAATCCTGACGGCTCATGTCGAAAAGTTTCAGGAAGAAATATTCATCATCTGGGTAGCCATAAGCATGCCTCCTGAGTGTCTTGATTTTCTGGTTGATTCCTTCGA
>JAZLIA010000067.1:0-14420 GCA_045617125.1 Clostridia bacterium
TCTGACGATGACAATACATTAACCATAGAAGTGATGAAGCTCCCCATTCGCCTGCGGGAAGTGATCCTGCTGTACTACTTTGAAGACATGACAACCAATGAGATTGCGGAAACCATGCACATTACGCAGCAGGCTGTGTCAAGCAGACTGAACCGTGCGCGTACCAGGCTCCGCAAAACGCTGGGTGACTATGAAGGGAGCGAGTGGAATGGATAACAAGAAGAAGGTTCAGGATTCCTTGAATCGTTCTCTTTCTGGTTTGAGTGAAAACCCGTATCTCGCCCAGCGGGTGATCGCACAGACGAAAGGAGAAACGAAAGTGAAAAGAAAATCTATCGGTGCCTTAACGCTGGCCATTGTGTTGGCACTGGCTATGATGGGAACGGCGTATGCTCTGTTTTCTTCCAAGGTGGCAGAATTCTTTGGCGCACATTACGGACAAGAAATGGGCGACTGGCTGCAAGCAGGCAAGATTGCCCAAATGAGTGATACCCTGACCTTTGATGACGTGATGATTACCCTGGACGAGGCCGTGTACCGCAATCGCGGCATCTATGCCGTGGGTACGATCCGTGCAGTCAATCCTAATGATGTGCTGATTCCTGATGAGTATGGCGACCAAACTGAGATGGAGTTTTCCGAATGCACAGAGGCTCAAAGGCTGGTCGAGCTGGCTCGCGTTCAGGGCGGTCGTCTGCTGACTGTCAGTATCTTCCCCCGTAAAATCGGCGTGGATGGTGGTGCTATGCTCACGCCTGGTTCGGCTGGATACTTCGATGTTCGCAATGATGACGGCAGCCTGACCTTCTCCTCTTTTGTTGAAGATGGTTACGCACTGGAGGAGGGCCAAACCTATCAGCTGGAGCTGAATGCGTACACCGAAGAAATCGACCTGGCAGGCCAACTGGTTAAAGGTCACGAAGATACCTGGACAGTGAGCTTCCAGCCGGTTGTCATGGCAGAAACCATTGATACTGCCAAAGAAGCTGTTCCTGTTGTTGCCGAACCTGCTGCTGGTGGATATGAAATCGTTGTGCCTGCTGCATACAACGAAAACAGCACGATGCCCGTGTATCGCGCGATGACCAGCAATATCAAAAGCATTGTGCAGCCTGAATGGTTCAACCAGAGTGGTATTACAGAAAAGCCTTCCGAGAGCAGGTTCATTTTCGCTGACCATGCCACTTTGAGCTTTACGGATGATTATCTGCGCTATGAGCAGCTCACGGATAAAATGTATGACTATGCTACGCAGCAGCGCACTTTTGATCCGAAAGCAAAGCCTGATTTACTGCCGATTCCCGATCTGTCTTATTTTGTGATGACGATGGCAGAGGGTGTCCACAATAACTACCCGTATGGCGATGGTATTCAGTTCGAGAAGGATCAGCTGACTTACCTCTCTCTGGCGGAAGCCAAGCAGATCACTGATGATATGCTCGACAAGCTGGGATTGCGTGGCTATGCTTGCGGTTATGTCCTGGACATGAGCGCTGAACGCATCCGTACACTTGGCGAGAAGTATAATCAGTTCTGGTATGAAAGCGGGACGGCAATGAATAATAGTCCCCGCATGGATTACAGCAATGCTTCCAATGATGACGAGGGCTATTATCTGGTTTATGCTCTGAATGGCATACACGACGCAGAGGATGGTCAGCAATGTATTACGATGTACATTGACCGCGGTGGCATCGCCTATATGTCGATTAACAATTTCTTTACCATGGGTGATGTACTGTATACACCTGATTCACTGATTTTGCCCGATGAGGCTGTTGCCACGTTGACCGCAGAAGCAGCCGCCGCTCATTATGGCAAGCCTGTGCTGTCTGTACACAAGGTATCCCTGGTATACCGCGCTGTACGTGCGGATGACAAGGCAGAAGGCATGGTGTTCTCACCTGTCTGGTATATTGAATACAAGGATGCCGAGAGCGCCGCAAACGAGCATGATTTCTCCTGGGGTGAGATCAACGCTGTGAACGGCAAACTGACCAACGCAAGTTTCAAATAAGGTGACCCAGGCCGGGAGGGCGACTTCCCGGCCTTTAGCATGTCTGCTTTTCCAAATAAACATAATAATGAGCCTGAGAGGCGTTCTATCCCCCTCTCAGGCTGAGCTTATGCGGATCAGCTTTCTTGAAATCACGATTGCCTTCTATCCGCCATGTCCGGCAAGGCAGATGCAGTTTCCAAATGAACAGCCATTAACAGAAAATCATTATTCAAAACAATGCAAAGATGCTCAATGCTTGCGGATGGTGACAAGGTGGAACGTGATCACCCTGCCCAGACCGCGGGTAAGGTAATCTCGGTCACGGATGGCATATTCATGCCCGGTGGCATACCAATCCTGCCAGAAGGGATCGGGATCGGAAACGCTGACAACCAAAACATCAGCCATGCCGTTGCTTTCCCTTTCAAGCTGCGCTTTCCACCAGTCTGCCGTGCGGAACATATAGGCTTCATCGCTCGCCCATTCTTCCAATAACGCCTGCTCCGCGGCATCCGGCTCATGTGAAAGGCCGGGGAAGGACAGGAGAAGCGCGCCGCCCTGTTTGATCAACGGCAGGATCTTCTCTCCGAAAACACCGTCCGGGGTGCCAAAGTAATGATAGGCATCCACACTGACAAGGGTGTCAAAAAAGTCATTCGGGAAGGTCTGCGCCAGCGCATCGGCATGGATCGGAACAGCCTTATCCGCAATGCCGTTTTCACGAAAACGCTTCAGATTATCGGTTGCGGAAACCCAAAGATCCACAGCGTAGATCCTTTCGGCGGCAGTCTCATTGGCCAGATACAGGGTGGTGAGACCTTCTCCGCAGCCAAGGTCCATCACATTGCCGCGGATGAGGCCGGGATCCTGCCGCGCATGGGCATCCAACAGCAGCAGGGCGTTGGGACCCATCATATAGCTTGCGGTAAAGAACGGACGATACTTGTCCGAAAGGGTACGGGGGATCACCCGGAAGAAGATGAGGCCCTCCTCCGTGCGCGATTCAGTGAAGGAATAGCCTTCCTTTCGCAGCAGCGCACGCCACAGCTTGGCAGCGGGATTGGCAGGAATGGCACAGAACCCGGTTGCACCGAACTGCTGACGGAGAAAGCGCAGAAAAAGATCCGTTGCGATACCCTGACCGCGATTTTCCGGACGGATCCAGATCTCCTCCAGATAAGCGGTGCAGCCGTCTTCCTCATCATCCTTTCCGGGCACAGAGGATACAAACAAGCCAATGGGTTCATCATGCTTCATGATAAGATAGGCAGCCTTGTTCGGGTCCGCACGCAGGTTTTGAACCATCCTATCGGCATCATGGTGCGAAAGGCTTTCATCATAGCGCGAAAGCTCGGCAATGTACTGCGGAAACAAAGCGTCAAAGGCATGCGGGTTTTCCACGGCGTACATGAGCCGATAGCCGTTCTTTTCTTCCGTGGCATTATCATAGGTCCACTGGCAGGGACGCACTGCCTTTGCCAGTTTTTCAAACGGCCTGTCGGGATCCGGATCAGCAGGTTCCTCATGGGGAAAGCCCTCCGCCAGAGAGGATTCAACAAACTTTCCGCCGGGCAAATGCAGGGAACCGGGCGTAAACTCAAAGGCGAGAAACGCGTCCCAGGCATTGCCGTCCATATCCGTAAGGCCAAGTTTGCCCGCGCGTACAAAGCCGTGCTTCGGGTAATAATTCGGTTCGCCGAAAATGATCACGCCGGGATAACCCGCGGCCTTCACCAGCGGCAGGGTCTCCTTCAGAAGGCGGCTGCCAATGCCGTGATTCTTACAGGCATGATCCGTGCAAAGGGGACCGAAGGAAGGAACAACGATCTCCTGCCCTTTATAAAGCACTCTGCACTTGAAATACAGGATGGCGCCGACGACCTTTTCACCGCAGACGGCGATCCGGCTGAACTCCGGCAGAAAATCCGGATGTGAGCGCATGGCCCGAACCATGAGATGCTCATCGCAGCCCGGGCGAAACTTGTTCCAGAAGGAACGGCGCACCATCGCTTCTGTGGCAAAGTGATCCTGCTCCGTTTCTTTTCTGATCTCAATATCCATGAACGGCTTTTTCTCCTTGTTATCGAATTTTCCCATTTTTGTCCGCTGAATAGGTTTATGGTTTGCCGCATTTTGCTTATCATGGATGCTCAACATTCAGCGGCCCGCATGGATCTCCCCTTCGTATTGAAACGGAGAATGATGATATTGGTGTCAAACGTGTTCAGATAGTTGATTTCGGAGGCAGCATTGCTCACGATGCGCACGCCGATATTTTTCGTCCTGTCAGCATCGGGAGCATTGGCTTCGGCAAACACCTGCGTCACATCATATCTCGGGCAGTTGTCACTCATTCGGATCACCAGCGTATCACCGGAAATGACAACGCGAAGGTCGATCATCCGGATGGAAGAATGATTCTCGGTGAACCCATAGCTGATGGTGTTGGAGGCGATCTCTTCAAAGCACAGGGCGGCATAATAGGCGATCTTCCGGTCGATCTTGTGGCCTTTGCAGAAAAGCATGATCTGCTCCGAACAAATCGAAACATCATCCCTGTCGCGAATGTCAAGGGAGATCACATCTCCCGGATGAATATCAAATTCTTCCGGAAGGTTCAGCAGATCATCCCTGGTAGGAATGAATCTGCGATGCTTGATCTGATAATAAACGATGATCGACAGCAGGGTCAGAGCATCACTTGCGGTATAACTGGCAAGGATGCCATACACCCCAAAGAGCCTGCCAAGCACAAAGGAGGCAACAAGGACAAAAACCAGTTTTGTGGCAAAAACCAGCAGATTCATGTTGAATTTGCGGTGGATCGCCTGAAGATACTTGATACGGCCGGCGATTGTCGCCTGCAGAGGATTTTGCAGTGCAAGCATCGCGATCGCAAAAACAGCCATGTTCAGTATCTCGCCCTCTTCTGTAACATAGAAGCCCGCTATTGCACGGGAAAAAACAAGCATGAGCAGGCAGATCGCACCGGAAAACAGGAAGGTGAGTTTATTTCCGATGCCATTCACCTCACGGATGGCTTCCTTGTTGACCTCACCGTAGTATAAACCGGTCAGCAGAGAAATGGAGGACGCGATCCCCGCGCCGAAGATCTCGGCAAAGCCCGAAAAATTGTTACGCACAGAAAGGGCGGACATGGCAGCCGTTCCGCCGTAAGCAATGATGATGTTGTTCAGAACGATCGGGCGAACCGTGTTTGCAAGGCGCTTGACGGCTTTTTCCATTCCGTTCGGGAGGGTTTTGATAAACTCGATGACCGGGATGGACGGACGCACCAGATGCAGCATCCTTTCCTTCCGCAGAAAGTGAGTGCATTGATAGAGCAGGCATATATAACTCGAGACCGCGGTCGCCAGACCGATGCCAAAGATGCCAAGATCCAGCTTCACCGCCAGAAGATCCATCACGATGTTTGTAGCTGTGCGAAGCAGCGCGCTGATCTGGATATTTTTATGTCCGTTATCCAGCTGGAAGGCGGGAGCCAGGATCGCTGTGAGGATCAGAGGCGGAATGCCGATACCCACACCGATCAGGTATTGAGCCGTGGGCTCAATCAGGTTTGCGGCATTGCCTGATGCACCGAGCAGCATGGCGAAGGGCCCGGACAGCAGTAAAATAGGGATCGTGAAGGCAATCGAAAGCAGCACTCCCGCATAGACCGACAGGCTGAAAAACTGGGAAAGCTCGTTCCGGTTTCCGCGTCCAATGGCTTGTGAACAGCGCACCTCCATGGCTGTTGCAAGCAGACCGCTGAAAATGCCAAGGATCGTGTAGATCGGATAGGCGATACCCACCGCCGCCATCTCATCCGCTCCCAGATACCTGCTTGTGATCAATCCGTCAACAAAACCGGCGCCAACTTCTGAAAATTCTATAACGGTGCCCGTAAGAAATAATGAAAAGAACATCTTTTTCGTGATCGCCCAGCGATCGCCATTCTTTCCGCGGAATAAATGAAAGCTCATACTCCGAACGCTCCTTCCTGTACGACTCTATATAGGTAACGTTGAGCACGTTGATACCTGCTTGAATAAGGTTCCAAATACCCCTCCGTCTTCCCCGCCATCGCCGGGACCAATGCAAAAGCAGGCTTATCCGGAAAAATCATTTTGTTATTCATCTCCAGCATACGCGCACAGCCGTGCATTGCTTCTGCTAAATGGAAAGCTCATGTTTATTATAGCAAGTTGATCCATTATGTCAATCATCCGCGTGCAATGCATCAGGGCCGCATTTCACGAAACCGGCTGAACAGCAACAACAAAGAACCAAAAAAGAAGCAATCCCCTCTTGACCCTCACGCTGCGTCATGATGTACAATAAAGCTGCGCGCAAGGAGGTACAGCATGAAAACCGTAAGCGAAATAAGCCGGATGACCGGGGTAAGCATCCGTACACTGCAATATTATGACGAAATCGATCTGCTTCTGCCCACAGAACACACACAGGCAGGCTATCGTCTTTATGACGATGATGCTTTGGAAAAACTGCAGCAGATCCTGTTGTTTCGTGAGCTGCAGTTTCCCCTGTCGGAGATCAGGCGGATCATGAACAGCCCGGATTATGACAGGCAGAAGGCACTGAAACAGCAGCTTGAACTGCTGACACTGAGAAAAGAACATCTGGAAAACCTGATCGCGTTTGCACGCAGATTGACAGCATTGGAGGAAGAAACTATGAACCGGACCGATTTTTCCGCATTTGATACAAAGAAGATGGATGAATACGCTGCCCAGGCCAGGAAAACCTGGGGCGAAACGGGCACATGGAAGGAATACGAACAAAAATCAAAAGCCCGCACAAAAAAACAGGAGCAGTTCCTTGGCGGGGGGCTCATGCGGTTTTTTGTTGTCTTTGGTGAACTGCGGGGCAAGGATCCCGCGGACGCATTCGTACAGAAAAAGGTGGAGGAACTGCAAAGCTTCATCACAGAGCATTTTTACACCTGTACGAAGCCCATCCTGCGCAGCCTGGCGCAGATGTATACCGGCGGCGGGGATATGACTGAAAATATTGATAAAGCAGGCGGCGCGGGCACCGCAGAATTTGCAGCAGCCGCCATAGAGATCTATTGCCGGAACGATCCGTGAAAAACAGCTAGTCTTACGGATGTATGACAAAAAAGCCCTGGAGCTTATCGGTTCAGGGCTTATTTTTGCTGGGATTCTACATAACGGTATAGATCGCCAAGGGTACGGAAGCTTTCCATCACACGATCCGGGATCTGAATATGAAACGCTTCCTCAATATCAACGACAGAGGAAACAAACTCAAAAGATGTGATCCCGGCAGCGGTGGTAAGTGACATATCCTCCGTCAGATCCGATTTGCGAACGGAGCTGTGACGGCAGATGATCTCATTGATCGTTTCTTTCATACAGGTTCCTTTCCCGCTTGATCTTCATTAAGCTGGTTTTTGGAAAAGCTGTCCGCCTTACGACAGTTTTTCCGATATTCCTATATATAGGGAGCGACCGGTTCAATTGCCGGATGTCCGCATTGATACGCGCTTCGATATTTTCCACAGTGGGATCGGGATAGATCTCAGCAACGATCCTGTTGTTTTCTTCATAAACAAGGATCTCCTTCACATACGGAAGCAGCCCGATCTTCCGCTCCAGTTCCTCAGCCGCCACATTTTCCCCATTGGACAAAATAATCAGATTCTTTTTCCTGCCGGTAACATACAGCCTGCCTTTTTCATCCATACAGCCAAGATCCCCGGTCAAAAACCAGCCATTCCGAAACGCCGCTGCTGTTGCGGCAGGATCCTGATAATACTCCGAAAAAACGTTTTCACCGCGAACAAGGATCTCGCCATCCTCCGCGATCTTCACTTCCGTGCAGGCAAGAGGGGTTCCCACACAATGCTCCGGCTTGTCTGGACCGAGACAAAAAGAAACAATTGGTGAACATTCCGTGATGCCATAGCCCGGCATGATCTCGACTCCTAGCGCATGATAGGCATCAACACATTCCCTGGAAACGAACGAACCGCCGCAAAAAACCGTTTCCAGCCTGCCGCCGAAGGCTTCCCGGCCCATTCCCTGCCTTCGTGCCTGTGAAAGGAGCTCCTCCATCAGCCCGGGCACGGAAAAAAGCATCTGCGGCTTTTCCTGTCTCAACACCTGAACCAGGCTGCGCAGGCTATGCAGGATATACTCACAGCACCCGATTGCTATAAGGACAAAAATGCTGATCATGGAAAACACATGATGAAGCGGTAAAACGATCACGCCTGTATAGTCAGGAGTAAAGAAACACTTTCCAGCTTCCCACACATTGACGGCATCCGCAACCATATTGCGATGAGACAAAACGACCGCCTTCTGTTCCCCATTCGTTCCGGATGTGAAGTAGATCGCGGCAGGATCCTCCGGGCGCGGGCGGCTCCCGCAGAGCAGGATTTGTTCAGGGCCTTCCTTTGCAAGGAATGCGTTTCCATCCAGGATCATCCGGTTCAGTTCGTGCATCCGGATCACCTTCATGCCTGCCGCTTCAAAAGCCTCTGCCTTATCCTCATAGGTATCGGAACAGACCACCGCACTGCAATCGGTTTTCCGCAGCAATCGAAGCGCTTCGTCAACAGGAAAGGTTCTGTCCATCGGAACCGCTGTGCTGCCGCTGCCTGCGACCGCAAAAAAAGCAAGCAGCCAGTCATAGCTGTTTTCACCAAGCACAGCGATGCGTTCACGGCAAAATCCCATGCGCAGCAGGCTTTCAGAAAGCGCATCTGCATCCTCGCGCAGTTTCCGGAAAGAAACACGGTTTTTCCTATTCCCTGCATCGGAAAAACAGAAAGCGTCCCGCTCCCCATGTTCTTCTTCCGCTGCTGCTAAAAAGCGGTCTGTTGTGCGTTCCTCATTCATCATAAGCATCCCTTGACACCCGGTTCCATACCAGGTCCATTCTGTTATGAAGTTCCTCGACCGCAATACAGTTTTTGACCAGATTCACATCATGATCGACCGGTTCAAAGCCATACCATACGCCGCTTTCATAAAGGCAGTTAAAAGGATAATTCATAGGTATCACAAAAAAAGATGGCGTATCCGCTATGGAAAAGAAAAGCTCGACCGTTTTTCCTTCATAGCTGCCGCGGTATTGGATCCCATTCGCATCGATCTGAAGATGTCCCGTCCCGACAACAGCATAAGGATGCAGAAGGTTCATGCTGCGTGCATGCACGGAATAGACACGGCAGTCATACTCGATATGAAAATTCGCGTCCTCGATCTCTTCACGCACCTTTCGCCGCTGTGCCTTTACCCAATCATCTATGTTACGATAAGGTAATATGCATCCCGGATCGGGAACAAGCTGATAATCCTCCCCCACCCTGATACGGTTTCCGCAAGAAGTACAGAAAATATCATCATGCTCCGAGCGCATCATCATTTCCTGCCCGCAGGCGGGACAAAGATACAAAAGCTTTTCCAAACCCGCCGCAAGGCCGTTCTTTGTTTTGTAACGGTGGTGATGCTGTTCATTCCACTCATAATCGTTATGCCGAAAGTGCTGCCAAAGCTTCTGATACAGGGCTTCTTCATCCTTTTCCCTCAGTTCCTCCGAGGTAAACAAAAGCTCATAATGAAGCTCGGCATATCCTCTGCGCTTTTCCCTTGCATATACCGGATGCAGCAGAGCATACCCTTTGGAGCGGGCAAGGATGACCGGCAGCCTTACTCCTTTTAAAAAGGAAACGGTTCCTGGATTGATCGGCATGGAAGAGCCGGACATACCCGGAATCCCCTCAGGAAAAAAAAGCAGACTTCCTCCCCGATTCAGTATGGACAGCATCTGACGCAGACTGCTAAAATCAGTCTGATAAGAACTCTTCGGAATTAAGCCGAGTCTGTTGCATATAAACAGACCAATGCGTGAACTGCAGAAGCATCGGCCTGCCACGATATTGAAAGGGCCCAGCTTCCAGCCGCCGATCACCGGAATGAAGGAATCAAAGGCCGCATGATCCGCCAGGAGGATCACCTGTTTATTCCGAAAGCTTTCCGTATCAAAGTGATAAAAAAGCTTGACGCTTCCCCGCGGAAGAGATAAACGCATACCCAGCCGTATAAGATCAAACGCGGCCTTTTCCGGCAGCTTCGGTTTATAATCCCGGATCCTTTCTTCTATGCTTCGATGCTTTTTCATGTTGCCTTCATACCTCATTGATATCGGATAATCTGAACCGATCGATCTTTCTGAGTGCGAGTCCCGTCATTACAGCAATAAGAATTGCTGTGAATGCGATCCCCGCGAAGCAGGCGGCCGGCTGAATACCGCGAAGGAAATAGCTGACATCAGATTCCATGGTGTTTACATCATAAGCAGCCAGTATCACACCCAATATGACCCCGCTTAATATGCCGATAATGCTCTGAAACACGGTATCCAAACTGATGTAACGGCGTACATACCGCCTGGAATAGCCATTGATCATGAGCGTGATCAGCTCTCGCTTTTTTTCCGTCACAAACATCGTAAGAATGTCAAGGATCACGAACAGGGCGATCAGCACGGACAAAACGAGGTAAAGGATCATAACGGCACTGATGACACTGTTGATAATGGATTGTATTTTTAATACATCCGCATAGTAATCCGAAGTGTTGATATAACCCGGAATGCCGGAAAGACTGTCAGCGATCTGCCGCACCGTTCGGCTGCCCTTTTCCACGAGATAAACATTTTCCAAAGGCAATGTGCCAAAGCTTGCCTCATATTCATCCGCTGTCATGACGAGCCGGGGCAATTGAATATAATGCTCCATGATCCCGCCGACCGGAAATTCATATTTCCTTCCGTCTGCAGAAAGATAGTCCCCCGTGCCGCCGGGCTCGATGCCATACTGCCTGGCAAAGGCACAGGAAAGAAAAGCTCCCTTCCCGGGCTGAAGCGATACCCCCTCCGTTGTTTGGAATGAAAGCATATTTTCAAATCCCTTATCATCCGTCAGAAGCATCACGGGCACACTTTTCCCTTCGGGACTCAGCAGTGCGCCGCGAGCCATGGACGCCTTCACATAACCGGTTTCCGCACAGTCAAGCGCCAAGGCGATCTGTGATGCCGCCTCGCTGCGATCAGGATCAAAATATACGATCGTATCAAAACACTGAAGCACGCCAAACTGCCTGTCCATCGCCTTCGTTACCGCCAGTTCAAAGGTGATGGATGATACGGTAAGCACTGTGCACCCGATGATGCCGATCAGTGTTCCAATAACACGTCGGCGGTCATTCAGAAAATTATGAAGAATGCATTTGTACAGCAGCGGAAGCCGCTGATACAAAGAGCGATGCGTGATAAAGCGCTTTTCTCCGGAAGGCGGCTGCGCTCCGGAAAGAAGCACGAGTGGGCTTTTCCACAAGGTTTTGTGACAGGCGAGCCATGCGCAGAGCAGCATTCCTGAGATCTCTGCTGCACAGAGCAATGCCAGGTCCTTCCATTGAAAAGTGGTTTTCAACACACTGAACAGATAGGTATTGCTGAGAACCCCAAGCAACAGAGGTTGGACCATCAGCACAGAGAGCAGCGCACCCGCAATAATGCCAAACAGGGTCACCATGACCGCATAAAGCATAAACGAGCGGATGATCTCCCAATCATAAAAGCCCAGGGCTTTTTTCGTTCCGGAAAGCATCGTTTCCTGATACACCAGGCGCGAGAGGGTCGAATAGCACACAAAAATGCCAATGATGATAAAGACCAAGCCAAAATTCCTGCACAGCTTGCTCATCATCTCCCCAATGACTCCGGTCATAACGACAGTTCCCAGGTTTTCCCGGGTAAGCAGCGCAACGGAGGAAGGCGGCATTTCCATATTGGAATACGGAATACCCCATGGAGAGACCTTCAACAGCTTTATTGCTTCCTCGATGCGTTCTTCCTGCTCTCTGCACAGCCGCTCCACAGCGGGGCGCAGCGCATCCGCAAGCCCGGAAGCCGCTTTTTTGTAAGCCGCACTCGTTGTTTCCATTCCCCGGAGCAAATCGGAACGGACAAGCGCGCCGGTATAACCCGGAAAAGCTTCGCTGTCATAGGCCGAACGGGAAACAAAAAGGTAAAGATTCAGCGCCGCAGGGCTGACCGGAGAAACCCCAAGCTCCGATGTAAGGTTGGACAAGCCTTCCGGTGTATCCACCAATGCCGTCACAGTAAAGGTGTCGCTGTGAAGATACTGCATCCCGTCTTCATTACGGAAGTCCGGGTCGGGTATTTTCCCGGTGATCAGCTCCCGCAGAAAATGGGCTCGGTCATCCCCGTCATGATCCAGAATGATCTCATCCCCTATTGAAAGCCCATGCTCCTTTGCCCAGCAGGTCTCGACTGCGATCTCATTCATTTCCTGCGGAAGTCTTCCCTCATTTACCCGAAGCAGATCCATATGATGGGTAATGCTGGTAAGCTTCGCATGAAACCGCTCACCGTTGTGATGAAAAAACGGATAGGAAACATAGATCCCCTCGATCTCAGATACCTCCGGCAGTTTCCGAAGCTCCGCCAGGCCTTCCTTTGAAAGGCCGGAGGTAAAAACAAGCTCCAGATCCCGAAGGTTCAGGGCATCATAATCGTTTTCCAGGGAACGGTAGAATGACGGCTCCGACCATTTGATCCCCGTATACAATGCCACGCCGCAGGTCACAAACACCAAAATGGCGATAAAAGACACCTTTGATCGACGAATACGCTGAAAAAAATCGATCCACTGCGTTCTTTTCAAGGTTTTCTTCCTTCCCTGGTATTCTTTACAAGGGAGCACTTTACAAATCTATCAAGTTCATGTATCATTATAACAAATCCATTTCTCCTGTCAATAATATGCAGCTGACTGTTCTGGGCGCCGTGCCTTTCCGCATCCGCTGCACCTTAAACCGTTCCTGAACCCATAGATCAAAAATTCATCCTCATGGAGGGCATGCAAATATGGTGATCTTTCTGATCGTTTGCGCAGTTTTTATCATAACAGGACATATCCTCATAAAATGCACCCCGTATAAAACAGCAGGGCAGGTTTTGGCTTTTCTGGGCGGCATACCGGTTTTGCTCGTGGGGGGCTTTTTATTCCTTCTCATGATGCTGCTGAGTAGCAGCGAAACCAAGTTTCTTTCCGGGCAGCAGATCCAAATGCTTCTGCTGTGCATCCCGATCTTACTGATCATGATCGCTCTGCACCGGCAACAATTCCGAAAAAAACGATACATCCTGCCTCTGACCGCGGTGCTTCTTGTGGGCATCGGTCTTTATGCGCGCACGCTGTATATCCATTCGATCCCCGTTGTAAGCAGCGAGGACACAGCCGGCTATTCACCCTATGACGAGCGTCTGATCCCCTATGAGCTGAAGGAACCGGCTTCCCTGCAGCTCAGATGCGACCTTCCAAAATTGGACGGGGCAACTGCGCTTTACCCCGTTTATGCCTCCTTTTTCCGAGCGGTCTATCCTCAAACCGAAGAATGGAATTCCTACCTTCGCTGCAGCACAACAAGCGGAGCCTATAACAGCATCATTGACGGCTCCGCAGATATCATTTTCGTTGCAGAGGCATCACAGGAACAATCCGCCAAAGCGGTGGAAAAGGGCGTGGAGTTAAAATACACTCCCATCGGCTCAGAGGCTTTTGTTTTCATTGTCAATAGCCAAAACCCTCTCAAAAACATCACCGTTGACGACATCCGGCGCATCTATCGGGGCGAGATCACAAGCTGGGATCAGCTGGGCGTGAAGGGAATGGGAAAGATCCTCGCGTTCCAGCGCAGCGAGGGAAGCGGAAGCCAGACTGCCTTTGAAAAGCTGATCGCACGGGGAGAAGAAATGCCGGTCGCCCAAACAGAGGAAGTGATCGCCTCCATGGGCGGGCTGTATGACAAAATTGCCGATTACCGGAATTTTCGGGATGCTATTGGCTATTCCTTCCGTTATTATTGTACGGAAATGCTTGGAGGGGAGCAGATCCAAATGCTGAGCATCAACGGGATCGATCCCACGCCCGAACATATCGCTGACGGCACCTATCCCTTCACCGGGTATTTTTACGCGGTAACACGATCCGATGCTGATGAGAATACTGCCCATTTCCTTGAATGGATCACCGGAAAACAGGGACAGCAGATCATCTCAAGCGTCGGCTACCTGCCCCTTTCCGGCCTGCCGGATTAATCTTTTTCTGAAACCATTATCTGGCGAAAAATCCCGAAAGGTTCTTTGGAAAAGGGCTCCTTAAGAATCTTCCGGACTGTTTTTCGCTAATAAATAAGCACCTGCAAAACCCAATGCAAATGTGGAGATACTGATCAGAATAATGGAGATAGAAACCTGACTCATATTTATTTGGAGCAACAGGGAAATGGGGGATGCGATCACCAGTCCCAACACGCCGCAATAAGTTACGGTGGGATAG
>JAZLIA010000068.1:0-2301 GCA_045617125.1 Clostridia bacterium
CCCGCAAGCCGGAGCCGCATTGCCCTGAACGCTGACGGTACCGCCGGAGATGAAGATCCCATGGCGGCCATACTAAAGGAGACGTGGAGTAATGCCATATGATCAGAAAAAAGCAGATAATGTGATCCGCTTCATTGAGTGCTTGAAGCATACCAAGGGTGAATTTCATGGAAAGCCTTTTACTCTTTTACCCTGGCAAAAGAAAATTATCAGCGATATTTTCGGAACGGTGCGCGAGGATGACCCCACCATGCGGCAGTACAATACCGCCTATATCGAAATCGGTAAAAAGAACGGAAAGAGTGAACTGGGTGCCGCCATCGCGCTGAACATGCTGGTGAACGATAAGGAATGGAAAGCCGAGGTTTACAGCTGTGCGGCCGACCGGACACAGGCAGCAATCGTTTTTGATGTGGCCTGCGATATGGTGCGGCAGAGTCCCATGCTGAGTAAACTGATCAAGATCATCCCTTCCACAAAAAGAATGGTGTATGAACCGACGGGAAGTATCTATCAGGTGCTGTCATCGGAGGTAACGACCAAGCACGGCTTGAACGTATCCGCCTGCATTTTTGATGAGCTTCATGCCCAGCCGAACCGAGCCCTTTACGATGTAATGACGCAGGGTTCCGGTGATGCAAGAAAACAACCGTTATGGCTTTTCCTGACCACGGCAGGTACCGACCGAAACAGCATCTGCTGGGAGGTGCACCAAAAGGCCACAGATATTTTGGAAGGCCGAAAAGCCGATCCGCGCTTTTATCCCGTGATATTTGGCCTTCCGGATGACGCTGATTGGCATGACGAGAAAAACTGGTATAAATGCAATCCGTCCCTGGACTACACCATTACCATCGACAAGGTGCGTGACGCCTATCATAAGGCACTCGAAACGCCCGCAGATGAAAATATGTTCCGTCAGTTAAGGCTCAATCAGTGGGTAAAGCAGTCGGTACGCTGGATGCCCATGGACAAATGGGATGAGTGCGGGACAGCAGTAGACCCTTATGAATTACAGGGGCGCGTATGCTATGGCGGATTGGACCTTTCTTCCACCAGCGACTTAACGACCCTGGTATTGGTATTCCCGCCGCGGGACGAGGATGAGCCTTATACCGTCCTTCCGTTTTTCTGGTTACCAGAAGAAACGCTGCAATTGCGTGTCCGGCGGGATCATGTCATGTATGACCAATGGGAAAAGCTCGGCTTTCTGAATACGACCGAGGGCAATGTGGTCCATTACGGGTTCATCGAAAAATTCATCTGTGAGCTCGGTGAACGTTACGATATCCGTGAGATTGCCTACGACCGATGGAACGCGAGCATGATGGTGCAGACATTAGAGGATGACGGTTTTACGATGATTCCCTTCGGTCAGGGCTTCCGTGACATGAGTCCGCCAACAAAAGAACTGATGCGTCTTGTGCTGGAGCATAAGATCAGCCACGGCGGGCATCCAGTGCTTCGGTGGAATATGGATAATGCGTTTGTGCGTACAGACCCTGCGGGAAACCTGAAAATCGATAAAGAAAAATCCACCGAAAAGGTAGACGGCGCTGTTGCCATGGTCATGGGCCTGGACAGAGCCATGAAAAACCAAAACGGTGGAAGCATCTATGATGTGCGCGACATGATTATTCTGTGAGGTGAAGAAAATGGAGTGGAATATACGCCAGTGTGAGAATCTGGATAAAGCGGATTTTCTCCGGGCTGGACGGTATGGAATCCCGCAGATGTCCCCCGTCAAACTCGAAGAGCCGGTCAGCATGATCGGTTTCAATTTTGCCAAGCGTGCTGCACATCCTGAAACATTGGGTGTGCATTTCTTTTTGAAGGATTATCAGTTTACCCGGCTGTGGGATCATCCGGAGATGTACACCGACATGCTCGGACGGTTTCTCTTTGTCTGTACGCCTGATTTTTCCATGTATACGGATTACCCTCCAGCGGTCCAGATATACAACCATTACCGGAAACACTGGTTGGGCGTGTATTGGCAGCAGCACGGTATGACCGTGATCCCGACCGTTTCCTGGTCCGATGAGCAAAGCTATGAATGGTGCTTTGACGGCGATCCTGTAGGCAGTACGGTTGCCGTATCAAGCGTGGGCACACAGATGAATGCGGAAACAAAGCGCCTGTTTTTGCAGGGGTTTGATGAGATGATTCGCCGTATACACCCGGAAACCGTGTTGTTTCACGGAGATATCCCGGAAGAAATCCGAGCGAAGTATTGTTCAGAGGATGCTGAGATACATATCGTTCCAATCGAAGCATATCAGGCGCGTCTGCGGAATATCA
>JAZLIA010000069.1:0-2744 GCA_045617125.1 Clostridia bacterium
TGTTTATCGATGATTTTGCAATCAGCCGTTACAGTGAAGAAGCCATCAAGATCTTATATCATCTGATCAAGATGCGTACAGACCTAGGCACATCGACGATGTTCAGCTGCCAGTATGCTCCTGACGAATGGGGTGACCAGCTCAGTGATGAACCGGGATGCTACGGAAAACTCGATGGTATCCGCAGAAGGCTAACTGATGGATTCACTGTTCTGATTGAAAAATCCTCCAACTAATGATTATAGCCTCTCGGAATCTTCAGACCACATAAAATGCGGCTTTTCTGATCCCTCTTTTCAAAAATCCTCCAACTTTTTTCAAAAAAGAGTTGACAGGAATACCAAAATGTGCGGCGCGCCTCGCTGATGATGCCTCGCAGAGGAAGCGAGGCGCGCCCTTCAATTAAGAAGTAATTTCGCTCTTGATTGGAGGTGCACATTTTGAAACCATCTATTACCGGCGGTCATTCCGCCTATCAGGATTTTGTCCTGACACAACTTCGTAAATACTATCCTGACGCGATTGAGTCTCTCCCTTCTTCTACCTGGGAAATCATGGAACGTTTCTGGATGCTTGACCTTTCTCCGATTGATTCCCTTATGCAGGACTGCTATTCCGTCTTTGGTCCTGCACCGCGGAAACCATCAGACATGCTTCGATCTGTTCTTTTATCTGTGGAATTCAAAATCCCAGCCGTCACCCAGTGGTGTGCAGAGCTTCGACATAATCATCTTTATGCGATCCTCAGCGGCTTTCCTGTAGGAAATACACCGGGCATTGGCACTTTCTACGATTTCTTTCATCGACTGTGGAAATCTGATAAACCCAACATCCGAAACCCAATCCATCCTCCGAAGAAATCTCCGATAAAGCCGGATAAAAAGGGCGAAAAGGCACCGCCGGTTGAAAAAATCTGTATTGAAGATCTTTTGGTGCAGCTACAAAATACCCCGCCTGACGAAGCTGATCCCTGTTCGCTGCTCTTTGAAATCTTCAGCAAACTTTTTCTGTTCCCTTCCGCTGAAAAGGGTCTGGTACAACTAAAAAATCTCGCCCTGTCCGGTGACGGCACCCCTGTCTACACTGCTGCTCAACAACGTAAAAAACGGTTGTGCAGCTGCCTTGAAAACGGGGTTCACGATTGTGACTGTCCCAGACGTTACTCTCAGCCTGACTGTGATATCGGATGGGATTCTCACAGGAACTGCTATTACTTCGGCTATGATCTCTACATGCTTACTGCCAGCGACTCTGAAAACGACCTCCCGATATTCCCCTTGCTGGGTCCTGCTTCCAGACATGACCTCCATGGCTTCGCTTACACCTTCTTCTCCATGAAAAAGATGCTTCCGGAAGCTGATATTTCAAAAATCCTGTTGGACTCCGCACATGATGCAATGCCGTTATATCAGTATTTCAGACGGGAAGAAATTACTCCGTTTATCGACCTGAACTGGAAAGCCGGAGCGCCGGTAAAGTATAAAGACACATTTTCTATCGGCAAGGACGGTGTCCCCATTTGCCGCGCGGGATATAAAATGCATCCTCACGGTTCTGAGCCAAAACACGAATACCTCTTTTACCGTTGTCCGGCAATGTATAAGAAGAGTGGCTGTACCTGTGACAATCCCTGCTCCCCATCTCCTTATGGCAGGGTTGTGAAACTGGCTGCCCGCGATAACCCTCGGTTGATTAACATACCTCCACGTAATTCAGCGCAATGGAAACTGGAGTATAATGCAAGAACGTCGTCAGAAAGGTGCAATAAGAGGCAGAAAATAGACCTGAAACTGGAAGACGGCAGACACCGCTCCTCTCGGATGTGGTACTGCCGCCTGTACAGCATTATGATGTGTCAGCACCTTAATGCCTGGGCTTTGCCAAAGTCATCAACTCTAAAAGATCTCTTCGAGCAAGCCGCTTAATTTCATAAGCAATACCATTATAAAGTATGTCTGACGCAAGGTCTATTAAAGTGCGTCATTTTTCTGCATTAGTTCATTACCTTTTCATCTCATATCCATTCTGGATAATATTTACTTATCAAGGTGCGTCCGACCGATGAATCTTAGGCGGAAGGCTCAAGATTCCGAGAGCCTATTTTTTCTTAAAACCACATAACCTTTGAACAAAGTCATTTTCCCTGTTCCTATAATGACCTTAAAACAATGAAGGAGGTGCCTATGGACCAGGAAA
The DNA here is from genome assembly GCA_045617125.1 of Clostridia bacterium. Classification (GTDB taxonomy): domain Bacteria; phylum Bacillota; class Clostridia; order Christensenellales; family Aristaeellaceae; genus ZC3RG03. The sequence continues at coordinate 2,197 of JAZLIA010000069.1, forward strand.
AGAAACAAAGCATTGCCCTGATGCGCTATTCCGCCATCATTCCGATTATTAACGGTCAGATCCCGGAAGAAATGTCGCGGCAGGATTATTTTCACAGCCTTTCACAAAAAGGAATCCCAGATCCGGAAGGAAAACTGAAGCACTATGCGCCCGCAACCATGGAAAGATGGCTTTATGATTACCGGCACGGCGGATTCGACGCGCTTCTGCCGGAGAGCAGATCTGATGTCGGAAAGCCACGGAAGCTGGATCCCGATCTTACGGAACGCATCAGATACCTTAAAACCAACTATCCCCGGATGACATCCGCCGCGATCTTCCGCCAGCTTAAGGATGACGGATCCATCTTAAACGGGCAGGTGTCGGAATCCACCGTCTGCCGCTATGTTAAAACAATCGAAGCTGAAGAACACACTGTGCATCAGGATATGCGCCGTTATGAACGTGCACACATCAATGAGGTCTGGTGCGGGGATTCCTGCTACGGTCCGCATCTGAAAACGGAAGATGGAAAAAAACACAGGGTCTTCATCATCGCGCTCATTGAT
>JAZLIA010000070.1:0-17324 GCA_045617125.1 Clostridia bacterium
CACGATCTCACCGCGTTCAAGCCGTGTTTCGCGTTCGATACGGGCCATCTCGGCATACCCGGCATTCTTTTCAAGTTCAATCAGTTCCAGACGGATATCATCATAAGGCGGATCGGCTGTGGGTGCTGTAAAGTCAACAACCGGTGTAACCGTGTAAAACCCGTCCTTCAGTACGATCCGGTAGCTGAACTTATAGTTCCTCTCAACGCGTACCAGACAGCAGAAATCAGGTTTCTTGATCCCATACAAGCTCATAACAGGATGGCTGTATACCGTTTCGCCGTCATTACGCTGTGTGAAGAATACCTGAAAATCACCACGCATCTCTATGTTGCGCGGCATAACATAGTAACCTTCATCCCCGGCTTTGGCCCGGGACAGTTCCGGTAAAAGGGATACCGTACCGGCATCGGAAAAAAGCTCCTTCCGCAATATCAGAAAAACATGTTTGCCTTCCTTGCGGACTTCAAACATAAGACGCTTCCCTGTATCTGTATATGCATAATACTGTCTCATTTCATAACCTCCGGATTAATTTCGAACTTGTATGTTATATTCCAACCGGTAATGCCTGCATAACAAACTTGTCTGCCCGTCATATGTCACTTAACCGGATCTTTTTCCGTATTTTCTTTTGCGGTATTTCTGTTTTCAACAACAAGAACCGTCGCATCCTCTGATACGTTGATCTGATGCCATACCCCGCAGCGCACATTATAGACTTTTTCTTTTTCCATACAGATTTCCTTTATTCCTTCATCGGTACGTATGAACAGCGTCGCGCTTCCGTTCAACAGAACAAACACTTCATCCGTCAGAAGATGACGTTCAAAGTATATGAGTCGTGAAAAGCGCTCTGCATACCGCAAAAATGCTACGCTCCATCCGTCATATTCCACCAGGCGTTTGAAATCCTCACCTTGAAAATCGGTGATTTCAACAAGAGATCCCTGTATCATATTCACTGATGCATGGCCTCGAAGCAGCCATTCCTTTCTTACGTGATTCATGCAGCAAACAGAGAAAAACAAGAAACAGGAGGCTGTGTCAGATGCTTCGTTCACATGCCTCCGTGAAGCTTTTACAGTTTCAGATAACTCTTTTCATAGGTGCTTTCTGGCGAAAATGTTCCGTTCCAGCGGCTTTGGAGCCAATCAGAGGGAAAAGCGGTATTATCCAGCCAGGCCCCCTGCAGAACAGAAGAATGGTCCGGTTCCATCAGATTCAGGATATTTCCGTGAAAGCTCCCCTGCACATAGGCATTAACCACACGGAACGGATGTTGATTGATCCTCGTTGCCAGTTTGACAACGGGGAACCATTTTTCATAGGCGTTCAAATCTTCCGGCCTGATCCAGTTCCCTCCGGTCAGCTTTTCCGGATGCTGTTTGTACCAATTCCAGCAGACATAAGGCACCCATTCGGTCATGTTCTGCTTTTCTGCGATACCGGTCTCGTGGGCTACCATGTTGTCATGAAAGATCTGTCCGGGGCAATAAGGCATACAGCCGCTGTTTGCCAGCATATAGAGGGGATGATCCCCCAATGTTTCCTTCCAGCGGCTGATCTCCACCGGTGAATAGTTGCATTCCTTCGGGAGATAAAACTCATCAAAAAGATCAAATAACGGCAGGCAGCTCTCCGGATTGCGGATCTGCATATTGATCGATGCCCGGACCCTGATGCGTGGAAAATGCATTTTCACGATATGTGCTACGGCGGGAGAAGTCGTCGTAATCGTATCCAGCCCTCCCGCCTGAGCAGAAATATCCTGAACCGTTCGGATCACCGTATTTTCAAGCGCTTTTGATATGGCGTCATCACCGTAACAGTTCGCATTGAACAGGAGATCCAGTCCGATATCGTTTTCTCCGGCATAAACGAGAGCGTCCGTGAGATTCTCAATATCCTCTACAGACCACGCCGCTGTTCTTCCGCTGGCAATGCCGGGCCACGGAAAATAGATCTCCGCGATCCGGCTGCCCAGCGTTTCCAAAGTATACAGGAACGTTCGTTCCATCTCATCATGTTGATAATACCCGACAGCAAATTTCATATCAGTCCGTCTGCTGGACAGCGATTTTCCTCTCGCGCCCCTTTGTTCCGTAATTCTCGTTCTCGTTGTATTCGATATAGGCCTGCGCGTCTTCCACCCTGCCCGTCTCGATGTATTCTTTTTTGATATACTCGGGATAAGGATGTTCTTCATCCAGACGGACCTTCCACTCGGGCTTCGTTCTGAACTTGTTGTGGAATTTGTTCGTCAGCACGCCGCGCTGTTCGAGAGACACCATGCACGCTCTCATACAGCCACGTCCGCCTTCAACAGCGCGTCCATAACCGTACACATGAGGATACTCGATCTCAAACGGGCAGGCGGTATCATCACAGCCGTATTTGAGGCCATACTCGCACTTGAGCGGATCAAGCTTGGCGTATTCCACTGTATACCCGCCCAGATCGACCTTCACCGTTTCCGTATCGGAGATCGCACCGTTGCAGTGTCTTACACACTGCTTGCAGCGATTGCAGAGTGTTCCCGGGGCCATGACGGGATCGGGTTCCAGTTCCGCATCGGTCAGGATCAGGTTAAAGCGCACTCTGGGACCGAATTCCGGAGTGAGGAAAACGCCGCTCCAGCCGATCTCACCCAGTCCGGCAAGGTATGCGGCATAGCGGAAATGGATCAGCACGTCCGGATAAGGCTTTCCCTCTTCTACCGGCACGCTCCAGTTTTCACGGAACTTTCCGGTTACGGTGTTTACAGCTTCTCCGCCATTGATATTCATGATCGGCACCGCTTCCCAACCCATATCTTCAATGTCAGACGCCATTTTCCAAAGGGTCATGGGTCCTTCCACCTGATTGATGGCGGCATACCCCATAGAAGCATAATCGATAAAGTGCGTTCCTTCTTCGATCCCGCGGAATGTTCCTCTGTGTACACGGTAGCCAAGAACGATCATTGACTTGGCGGCAGGAAAAATGTAGCGCGGATCATTTTGTTTGGGTGCTCCCTCAAACCGGTCCATGGAAGCGATCCCGCAAAGATCAGCACCGTATTCCTTCGCCATCTGTTTCACAATGCGGCTCGTCAGTTTATCACCATAGTTATACATCGTCATTATCTCCTGTTCCGGGAATATCTTATGCAAATGACAGGGCCGCGCTGCAAGGCAGCGAAGCCCCGTCATTTGCTGATGCATTGATTACAGATTGATCCGGGAAACTTAATCGGCGTTGTTCATTTCATCCATCAGAGGCTGCCACAGTCCCTTGTTGGACTCAATAAATCTGTTCCATTCGGTTTCGACCTGATCCAGGGAGATGCTTTCGTCCAGAACGATGCGAACGATCTCGTCATCCCAACCGATCTGGCTGTAAGCAGTCTTGTTCTCTCCGGCCCAACGGTCGAAAACGGTCATTTCAGCGCTGGTGGGCATCTTGTCAGCAGACACCTTCTCGCCCTTGGCGGACATCTGACCAACAGACATATCAACAGCCCAGCCAGGAATGGAGGGGTTGAAGCCGTAGCCGTAAGCATCCTGAGAAGAGGGGCTCAGATGATACAGCATGTTGGCGCCGGTGCCGTCATTGTATTCGTAAGCGGAGATCACGTAAGTTCTGCCGTTTTCATCATAGTCCCAGTTGACGCCCTGTTCACCCAGACGCAGCTGGACAACGCATTCAGGCTGAGCAAGATAGTTGATGATGGCCAAGATACGTTCGAACTTTTCGGGTTCGTTTTCCAGTTCAGGGCTGAACACCAGAGTACGCCAGAAGGTTCCGCTCCACTTGGTAAAATAGTCGGTGCCGTTGGGGGCGAGGACGTTGAACGTATTCATCGCGGGAGCATCGGTCATTTCGGGGTTGGCATCCATCAGGCCGGTACCCAGCACATTGGCATGGGCGGGCGCGCCGTCATTAACAGTCATGAAACTTCCGCCGACAAAGAAAATGTTGCGGGTATCGGCAGTGGCGCGGCTGAAGAAATCAGGATCGATCAGGCCTTCCCGATACCAGGTCTTGAAATCCTTGATGCCTTCCACAACGCCGGGAAGGGTGGCAGACAGTACGTATTCACCGTCCACGGGGATGATCTGCTTGTAGTAAGGGACCTGGCTGCCGACAAACAGCATGAGCATTTTATCGGTCGTGGTGGATAGGCCGTAGACCTTCTCACCGGCGGCAGCCTTCTCGGCAACGACCTTTTCAGTGATGGCCTTCAGATCCGCAAGGGTGATCATTTCGGGGATAGTTTCTTCCACCCAGTCGGTACGGTAGTACTGAGTCACGTGGTCAGTAGCATGATCCGCGAAGGACAGCGGGAAGTTGGGAGAAAAGACAACACGGGGCAGAATGTACCAGACGCCGTTTTCATCCGTGCAGTAGGCTTCCAGACCGGTAGCCTTCACTTCCTTTGCCAGAGCGGGATATCTTTCTTCCCAGCCTTCAGGCAGAGCAGCCAGCATGCCCTGATCGGCATAATCCATCATGCCTTCCAGATCGACACCGGCAGTGATCCATTCGGGCATATCGCCGGTGGAGATCCACAGGTTGGTGATTCCGTCAAAATCAGCGGCGGCAGAATAAGGAACGAAGGTGACGTTGAATTTTTCCTGGATCATTTTGTTGAAATAGTTCTTGGCCCAGGAATCATCGGACAGCGCGGAGCCGGTACCGATGCTGATTTCCAAGTGCTCGGCATACCCGTTCTCAGTGCCTTCCGCAGAAGCGAAGGCACACACGGAACAGAGCATTGCGAGGGCGAGGAGCAGAGAGATGAGTTTCCTTGTCATAGTGTTCACCAGTCCTTTCATAATTTATATTCTGGCTTATCAAAGCCAAATATACTCACATTTTGATGGAACCGACCATAACGCCCTTTACGAAGTACTTCTGAAGGAAGGGATAAAAACACATGATAGGCAGCATGGTCAATACGGTCGCAGCCATCTTGATGCCGGTACCGAAGGATTCCGTTATGGATGCATCGCCATATTCGGCCACGTTCTGCGCCGTATTGCAGACCTGACGCAGGATGACCGGCAGTACCTGCAATCTCGGTTCGCTCATGGTGATCATCGGCCAGTACCAGCTGTTCCAAAGGCCGACCGTGAAGAACAGCGTAAAAGTGGCCAGCATGGGCATTTGCAGGGGAAGATAGATCTTGAACAGCACTTTGATATCGGTGGCGCCGTCGATCACAGCCGCTTCTTTAAGTGCCGGAGGCATGGATTCGAAAGAACCTTTGATGATGATCATATAGTAAGTGGAAACAGCATCGATCAGGATGGTCGGCCAGTACGAGTTCATGATCCCCAGATTACGCAGCAGGATATACTTGGGAATAACGCCGCCGCTGAAAAACATGGTAAAGATCACGAGCTTGAACAAACCTTTTTTACCGGGGAAATCCTGTGAAAAGACATAGCCGGTCGCCACTGTCATCAGCAGCTGGATCGGGACCCCGATCAGCACCACGATCAAAGTGTTTTTATAACCTGACAGCAGATTGGTAAAATCAAAGATCACTTTGTAATTATCCAGAAGCAGCTTATCGGGAATGATGATCAGCGGATTCCTTGCGAATGCGGTTCCGTCCACAAAGGACGCCATGACCGCTTCATAGAACGGGAATATGATGATCAGACACCAGAGGGAAAGAACGATGAGGAGAAAGACGTCCATTTTCTCGATCTTCTGGTTTTCCTTTACCTTCAGTTCTTTCTTTTTCATTGTTCGCCACCTCCAAACAGACCGGAACCGCTGATTTTCTTGGCCAGCTTATCAGAACCGAACAAGAGGATAAAGTTGACGACCGACTTGAACAAACCGACCGCAGTCGAGAATGAGTAATCGGGGGTCTTTTCGAAGGTGATCCGGTATACATAAGTATCAATGATATCTGCCACATTGTATACGGACGCATTATATGTGGTAAAGATCTGCTCAAAGTTGCCGCTCATGAAACTGCCGATCTTCAGTACCAGCATGACCACAAATATTTCTTTCAAATGGGGCAGCGTTACGAAGCGGATACGCTGAATACGCGAAGCTCCGTCCAAAGTCGCTGCTTCATACAAAGCGGGATCAATACCGGTAATGACGGCCATGTACATGATAGCGCTCCAGCCTGCGCCCTTCCAGATCGATGAAAGGTACAGAAAAGCCCTGTACAAGCCGCCGTCGGTGAAGAACTTGATACGCTTTCCGCCCATATTCATCACCAGCGTATTGATGACGCCGTCACCGTTGAGCAGGTTTCCGAAAACAGCAGCGAGAACGATCCAGGTAAGGAAGTGCGGCAGTGTCAGCACGGTCTGATAGACCTTTGCGGTACGGCTGAACCGCATTTCTGTCAGCATGACCGCCAGGATCACGGGAACGGGAAATTGCACGATCAGGCGCGTAAGACTTATGACCAGCGTGTTTTTCAATGCCGTCAGGAACTGAGGGGTATTGAACAAACGTCCGAAATGTTGGAGACCGACCCAGGGGCTTCCAAACAGCCCTTTATTGAAACGGTATTTTTCAAATGACATTGCTATACCGGTCATCGGGATATATTGGAAGATGATATACCAGATCAGTGGAAAAAGCAGAAGAAGATACAGATAACGTGCATTCCACATTCTGATTTTCAACGGCACTTTCCGGGCTGCTGTTGATGACTTTGTTTTCACAGAATATCCTCCATCCATCTACTTGATCTTCTTGATCTTCGCATATCCGGGCGGTTAGACTGGCTCCGCGTATGATCCGTTTTCAAGCCGTTGTTCATTACGGTGATACTTTAGTAAACAATGGAATTTCCGTCAATCGTAAAAAAAAGGAATCCGATAAAAAACGTAAAATAGTATTTTTAGGAACGGATCAAGTCGTATCGAACAAAAATGATATTGTTTTTCATACTGTTTTCCTATAAAGTATAGTAAAAGTGGATATTGTTTCAGACTCTGAAAGGGGCCCCTTTATGCATATAACAGACAAAACGAAAGCAGACCGCAAAAACATCTTCGTGAAACATAGATTTCTGATCCAGATGATCTCCATCGGTCTTCTGATACTGTGCCTTACTTCCGTGCTGTCAACCCTGATCATTTCCAACAGAAGCTATAACCAGCTGCAGAAAACAACAGAAGAAAATGTTCAGGCGCTTGCCAAATCCATTGACGAAACACTGACGGACTATGTGCACCTGTTCGAAGAGATCGGTCGTAAATGTATTGAAACCACCTATACCTATGAATCGGTCATCAGCTCGTATTTCACGTCAGACATTGATACCCGATCAAGTACGGCTTCAGCGATCGATATGCTGAACAGTTATGCCGTAAGCATGCCCTTGCTTGGTCATATAAGTGTTTACTACCATGCCAGCAACAAATTTCTTTATGCAAGCTATGCGGAGAAAAGCAGTTTTGGGGATTACTATGGGACGATCCCTGCGGCTGTATACTGCCGCCTGTATCTCCCGGAGCTCGACCAGACAGAATTTGTGCGGGAGCTGGATTCTTTCTCGGCAGGCAGATTCTACACAACTCCAAGCCTGCTGGCATCTCACAAAACGGTATATATATCGCCCATCTATATCCATGCAGGTTCTCCAAATCGCCGCGCCGCAGTATTTATGATCGATCAGCAGAGCATCGACAAAGCGTTTCACGGTGTCCTCGGCAGCTTATATGAGATCGACAGCATATCGTATAAGGGGGAACGTATTTATACCGCGAATTCTGATGAAGCCACACGCTGCTTTGCTTATGACAACCCCGACGGATTCTCCGTTACCCTCAGGATGTCCGAAAGTACATACTCCGGTCTGTTTTCCGGATATCTGAAGGGGGTGACCCATTTCGGGATCATCTCTGTTATCCTTTGTGCCAGTCTGATCGCATTTTATATTCTTTTCACCTATAAACCGCTGAATCAGATCGTAAACAGTACCGGGATCGACAGAAACTCGGATGAAATATCCAGTATCACAAAATATATCGTGCGTAAAGAAACACTTGAAAGCGAGCTTCGGGCGGAACTTGACAGCGAAAAAGAACAGATCAGACTCCACAACATCGAAATGCTCCTGCTTGGTCTGCCTATCAAGCAGAATGACTGCCCATATGACAGCTATCCGTACCATTTTGTAGCCATCTCTCCCCTGTCAAATTTTCCCGACATCAATGAAACGACCCGCCTTCTGGATTCCACCGGTCATATCCTTCCCTATGAGCAGTTCCGTTCAGGCCAACTGTTGATGATCGTCGGTTCCGCAGATATGGACAATATGGAAGACGAATTCCGGAAATGGTTCAGCGATCACTTTGGAAGCAAAACCGAACTGGCCATCGGAAGCATTTGTACAAATATAAAGTATCTTCACCGCTCCTTCCTGGATGCACTGCTTGATATGAGCAAGAATTCAGAGTCCGCCGGAGCAGTCAAAGATACGGAAAGCATATTCGATCCGGACGACATCGAGCTCTTCCGGACTCAGATCATTGCAAACGACGCATCCTGCATCGACACGGTCACCCGCATTTTCAAAGCCCTTGATCATATAACGCCTTCGTTTTTATACTACTGGCACAGCTATTGCAAAATAATCGAGCGGCTCGGTGATATTCTGCATCAATACGGATATCCTCTTGAAATATCCGATTACCTGAAATGCATGACCGAAGAAGAGATCAATGCCGCCCGGTTCCGTTTTCTGGAAGAACTGCGCGAGATCATCAAAAGCGGTCCTGTGGCTGAAACAACGGCGGAACAGGAATGCGGGGAGTCCATCGTTCAGTTTATCAATGACAACCTGAGCAACGAATTTTTCGGGATTGCCGATATTATCGACTGCTTCAACCTGTCGGAATACACGATCACAAAACTGATCCGTAATCAAACAAACATGACTTTTAAACGCTATTTAACTCATGTCCGTTTGGAGCAGGCAAAGCAATTGCTGGGTTTTTCACAGGACAGCATCCAGGATATCGCGTCCCAATGCGGGTTCTCTTCATCAAGTTATTTTATTCGGGTGTTCAAATCCGAAACGAACGTCACACCCTTGCAGTACCGGATGTCTCTCCAGAACTGAATCCGGCATAATTCCGGAATAAGCGGCTTACACTTGATAAATGTAAAGCATCGATACGCTGCTTTCTGTTTACACTTTTTCTGAAGGCTGACCACTCAAAAAGGGGCTGCTGCAGATTTTGACTTCTGCAACAGTCCCTTGCCTTTTCAGGAGAAATTCTTCTTTTCTCTCCGGTCTTGATTTTTTCCGTTCCCAACCTTCCGAAGCGCGGGAATATCAGAGATCTTCTCCGTCAATCCGCACAGTTCCCCCACATGTCAGAACTGCGGTCTCCCGGAATCCCCAAGGCGCAGAAGCTCCGTAATAATCCGGTACCGGTCCGGAATGCCCTTCCCGCCGAAAAATCCGGGATGACCCGCCTTTTCACACAGGAATCGGGCTTCCTGTTCCGTAACAGGATCACAGCTGCGGTATTTCCCGTCCGGGATCATCTGAAGCTCCGCCGCGGCATTCGCATAGGAAGAGTCCCATTCATAAGGCCCCACATCCGCGCAGGGCTTTACGCCGTTGGTGGCCTTTCCGCGCAGTCCGGCCGCCCGGAACAAAAGCTGGATGAACTGTCCTCTCGGAAGAGGGACCCTTGGATGAGCATAAGCAACACAGGGATCCATCAGTCCCCTCTGCACCGCGCACAGCATCAGTTCCCGGCTGACCCCGGGCACATCGATATCCAGATAAGGCGCCGGAAGCGGAGAGGATCTCCCTTTCACGGTATCCCGTTCCCGGTCCAGCAGGAAAAAGGACGGCAGGGAAACCGGTTCCGCCTGTGCTTTTCCCGCTGCATTCAGGCATGCGGCGGCATACTGTGCATTGATCGCCGCACCGGGATCATTTCCATGGGTCAAATCGCCCGGATGGAAGAAATCACGGCATGCGTCCCCGGCTTTCACATAACGGTCAAAGGTGAAGCCGTGCAGGTCGATAAAGAGCAGCTTTTCCGCCTCCGTCAGTTTCTCTACGGCTTCGCTGTGACCGGCAAGCAGATCAAAAGGCCCGTTTATATCTTTCCCCGGCACCCGGCTGACCGGGGATACAAGAACCGGCACTCCGCCCTTATCCCGAATTTCTCCGATCATTTTCCGCAGCCACTCCGTATAGCCCGTAAAGGGCTGCAGTGCACTGCGTTTCTGATCATTGTGACCAAACTGGATGAGTACAAGATCTCCCTTTTCAAGATAGCGCTTTATGATATCAAAATGTCCGTCGGTCATGAAGCAGCGTGCTGTCATGCCCGAATGGGCCTGATTGCACACCGCATCGTTCCGCAGAAAAAGGGAGAGCATCTGCCCCCACCCGCAATAGCTGTCATAAGGGTACCACGCCGCCTGTGCGCTCTGATCCGCCACAGTCGAATCCCCGGCAATAAAGACACGGCGCACATTCATCACTTTTTCAGCGGTCATACTCAGAATGCTTCCCCCTGCACAGGAGGCAAATAATCGTAAGCCGGGATCGGCCTTCGTGCTCATGGAGGGAATGTATTCCGTAAGGCAGGTATAAAACACCGTTTCTCCGCCGCATTCTCCCAAGCGCACCATGTTCCGCCGCTGTCCAAACACAGCCCGGGTGCCGGGGGTGCAGCAGACCGTCACCTTCCAGGTTCCGTTTTCCGGAACATCCATATACCGGATATCCACCCGGCGCACCGGATCATCGCATCCGTTTTCCCGGACGATCCACCCGGAACCGAACGGATAAAAATCATCCCTGATATCAGGATGAGCACATTCAGCCATAAGCACCTCCATCAGCCGAGATCCGGCTTGTCTGCGAGCGTGACCGTGTTGGAATACTTCCCTTCTGTTTCAAGCAGGATCAGCTCATTCCGTCCTCTTTGCAGAAGCGGACCCGGGATATACAGCCTCCTTTGCGGCCCTGCTTCCCAGTACCGTCCCAGATTGAAGCCATTCAGGAAAGCACACCCCTTTGAAAACCCTTCGGGATCCAGAAAGGTGTCGCCAAGCTCCTCCGCGTCAAACTCAAAACGGTAGAACGCGGGAGCGTTTTCATGCCCGGAACATTCAAAGCGGATCCGTTCCACCTGCCCGGGATCCAGAGGCAGGGGAAAGATCGCAAACCCGTACACTCTCCGTTCGTTCACCTGAAGGCCTTCTGTCAGACCCTTCCTCTGCAGGTCCAGTCCGGTGCCGAAATTGACACGGCCGATATTCTCGATCAGCAGGTCCAGTACCTGTCCTTCCGCGGGTTCCGCCAGGCGGAACACCTGACCCAGCTGATCCCCATCCGCAGTCAGAAGCGGCTTTCCGTCCAGGAAAACCTGAACCCGGTCGGCTGCCCCTTCCATTTGAAGGGAACGGATCTTTTCTCCGTTTAAACGGGTGCGGTAAAGGATATAGCCGGTGTTTTGGCCCGCTTCCTCCATCGAAAGGGGCCAGGAAGAGGGGATCGGCTCCGTGAGGTACGTAAGCGTATCAAAAAGACTCACCCTGCCTGTAAGAGACGCCTTTCCGTATGCGATGCGTTTGATCCCGGTTGTCAGCGGCTGTTCTTCAAACCGACGATATTTTCGGATCACATTCTGAAAGGCCCGATATTTTTCGGTGATCTGCCCATCCTCGGTGAGCGGCGCATCATAATCATAGGAAGTAACATCCGCAGTGGGCTTGCCCCGGTCCCGTCCGGCAGTAAAGCCGAAATTGGTGCCGCCCTCCAGCATATAAATGCTCACCGAGCCTTCCTTCAGCACATCGTCCAGCTCCTTTGCGGCTGCATTGGCATCCGTGCGGTGATGCTCCTTTTCTCCCCATGCATCAAACCAGCCGTTCCAGAATTCCATGCACATCATGGGTCCCTTCACCCCCATCGAGCGCATGTGTCTGAAATGCTCCTCTGCTCCGGAACCAAAGTTGCCGGTAGGCAGCGCCCCCTCCACACAGCCGGAAAGAAACTGTTCTTCTTTCCAGGGGCCATCCGAGGTGACCAGGGGCACCGTGATCCCTTCCGCACGCATCGTATCCCGAAGGAAACGGAGATAATCCTGATCGTTTCCGAAATAGCCGTATTCGTTCTCGATCTGCATCATCAGGATGTTTCCGCCCCGGTCGATCTGATGATCTCTTAAAAGCGGGAGCAGATGATGATAATACCGTTTCACCTTTTCCAGAAAAGGCGGATAGCTGCAGCGCACACGCATGTTACGGTCCCGCAGCAGCCAGGCGGGCAGCCCGCCAAACTCCCATTCCGAGCAGATATAGGGCGATGGCCTCACGATCATATACAGGCCAAGCTCCTGTGAAAGCGAAACAAACCGGCAGAGATCCTGCCGGCCTGAAAAAAGATATTCGTTTTCCTTCTGCTCGTGAAAGTTCCAAGGCACATAGGTCTCCACCGTGTTGCAGCCCATGTTTTTCAGTTTTTCCAAACGATCCCGCCAGTATTCCGGAACGATCCTGAAATAATGGACCGCACCGGAGATCACCTGAAAGGGTTCCCCGTTCAGATAAAACCGGTCTTTCACTTCAAAAAGCATAAATCCCTCCGGTTCAGTCCAGATAGCCTTCCCGTGCCTTGAGGCCGAAACGCTTTTCCAGCTGATGCATCATATCGTCGGTAATGGTGTTGAGCCTGGGCAGGTGCGCCGTTTTCATATAGATCTCGGCTGCCTTTTCCGCCGTTTCGATCAGGCCAAAGGTTTCATCCAGATCCTTACCCGCTCCGTATATACCATGCTGTGCCCACACGACCAAGCGCGCGGTCTTCATCTTTTCAGCAGTGGCAATGCCGATCTCGTTGGTTCCGCAAAGCATCCAGGGCAGCACATTCACTCCATCCGGGAACACCACGATGCATTCGGTGCACATCTGCCACAGGGTGCGGGTAAATTCCCGTTCATCCAGGGTGTGCACATAGGTCATCGCCAGCAGATCCGCGGGATGGCAGTGCATGATCACCCGGTTATCAGGATCGATCGCCAGCCTGGAGGCGTGACTCATCATATGAGCAGGGAATTCACTGGTAAACTGTCCCCCTGCGGTGTATCCCCAGAGCAGCTCCGCGTTCCTGCCTTCATCCCGCAGTTTCACAATGCCGAGGTTTTCCTCGGGAGCAAACTGCACGTTGCGGAAATACCGGCCGGTGCCGGTCACGAGGAAGTATTTTCCCTCCAGTGAAGGCTCGGAAAAACCAGTCGGGATCACGCGGAGCACCTGATCGGTATCCAGGTATTCCTTCAATTCCTCCTCATCCAGCATCAGGCTCACATTACCGCCGTTGCGCTCATCCCAGCGATGAACATACATTTCGGTGAGAATGTGGATCATTTTGATCATAAAAGGAGCCGTCATCAGATTTTTCATACTCGTTTCACCAACACTTTCTTTTCATAATCCAGAATTTCAGGCAGCCACTTCCCGTCTTCCGGTGTTCCGCACCGGCGGCAGTATTCGTTCCACACTTCCCCGAAAGGCAGTGTCTTCATCTCTTCCCTCAGCACCATCAGTTCGGTCATGCGTCCTTCATCCTGCAGCTTTTTCATTTTATCTGAAGGCATCAGCAGCGCGGAAAGCAGAGCCTTCTGCACATTACGAAACCCGGTCACCCAGGCAGCGATGCGGTTGATGGAAGCATCGAAATAATCCAGGGCAATATATACCTTTCCGTTCAGTCCGCCACAGCGCACGATCTCACATGCAATCTCCCGGGTCTCATCATCCAGAAGCACAACATGATCGCTGTCCCAGCGCACAGGGCGGGTGATGTGCAAGGCGATCTCCGGGAAGAAGGTGAGCAGAGCCGGGATCTTGTCACTCACCACCTCGGTGGGATGATAGTGGCCGTTATCCATCAGCGGAATGCACTTATCCCGGTTGAGAGCGGCATAGGAAAGCGCAAATTCGGCGCTGCCCACAGTGTAGGCTTCCACACCGATGCCAAACACCTTGCTCTCCACACAGGGCTTCACAAGGTTGAAATCATAGGGTTCTGAAAGGATCTCGTCGATTGCCTCTTTATAGCGCATCCGAGGCCCGATGCGGTCGCCGGGAACATCCTTGAAACCGTCGCCGGTCCAGATATTCATGGTGCACACCTGTCCCAGCTCCTGAGCCAGATAATTGGAAATGCGGATGCAGGCCTTGCCGTGACGGATCCAGAAATCCCTCGTTTCTTTATTGGGAGAGGAAAGCGTGAGCGGGTCGCACATAGGATGGCTGAAGAAGGTAGGATTAAAATCCGCGCCCAGGCCGCGAGCCTTGCAAAAATCCACCCAGGCTTTGAAATGCTTCGGTTCCAGCGCATCGCGATCAGCCCATTCGCCGTTTTCAAAGATCGCATAACTGGCATGCAGGTTGATCTTCTTGGTTCCGGGGGTAAGTCTGAGCACCTGATCAATATCATCCATCAGTTCCTGAGGAGTACGGGCACGGCCGGGATAATTTCCGGTGGTCTGAATGCCGCCGGTCAGCGGCTTGCTGGGATCGGTGTCAAAGCCGCGCACATCGTCGCCCTGCCAGCAGTGCAGAGACACCGGAACCTTTTTAAGGGTCTCAAACGCCTTTTCCGTGTCGATCCCCATCTTTGCATAGAGATTTTTCGTTTCTGTATAATTCATCATGTCAGCCTCCTTTATCTGCTTATAAGTATACTATATCCTCTCTCTTTCTTCAATCGTCAAAGCAAAGAATATTTGATTTCAAAGTTCCCAGCGGGTTGAAAACATCTGTTCATCCCGATATAATGATGAAAGCACTCAAAGGATGAGGTGAACAAAAATGAAATGTGTTTCATGGAATGTGAACGGCCTGCGCGCTGTAATGCAAAAGGGGTTTGAAGAGATCTTTGCTTCTCTGGATGCCGATCTGTTTTGTCTGCAGGAAACCAAGCTGCAGGAAAATCAGGTTTCCCTTGATTTTCCCGGATACTTTCAATACTGGAACTATGCCGAAAAAAAAGGATACTCCGGCACTGCGATCTTTTCCAGAAAGCCGGCTCTTCATTGTGCCTGCGGTATCGGAGAAGACGAATTTGACCATGAAGGCCGGGTGATCACGCTGGAATTTGACAATTTCTTTTTTATCACCTGTTACACCCCCAATTCCCAGGACGGCCTTAAAAGGCTGGACTGGCGCATGCGCTGGGAAGAAGCGTTCCTTCGGTATCTGAAACGGCTGGAAGAAACCAAGCCCGTCATTTTCTGCGGCGATCTTAACGTGGCCCATGAAGAGATCGACATCAAAAACCCTTCCTCCAATCACATGAACGCAGGGTTTACCGATCAGGAAAGAGAAAAAATGACCCAACTGCTTCAAAGCGGTTTCATTGACACCTTCCGTTTCTTCCATCCCGACCTGAAAGACGCCTATTCCTGGTGGAGTTACCGCTTCAAGGCCCGCGAGCGTAACGCCGGATGGCGAATCGATTACTTTATTGTTTCGGAATGCCTGAAGGATCATCTGCAGAGCGCCTCCATCCATCAGGAGATCCTCGGCTCGGATCACTGCCCGGTGGAGCTTGTGATCGACCTGAAATGATCCTTTGAAAATGATCTTGAAATGATCTCTGCCGGCGCATCCAGAATTTGGTATTTTCAAGAAGCTGATCTCATGGTATACTGGAATCGACAAACCTGGATATTCATACGGAGGTAAACGATATGGCATTTATGGCTGATGGAAACGCTCTTGTCCTGCACCGCAATGGAGAAACCCTGCGCATCGAACCCTGGGGAAAGGATTCGCTGCGCGTGCGCGCGACCATGCTGCCCGAAATACAGAAGGAAGACTGGGCGCTGACTGAACCTGTACGAAAAACCGGCGGCACCGTCACGATCGGCGTGGAAGAGATCCCGGATGGAGACGGCACCGTGCACAGGGAACCTCAGGGCACCGTGCAAAACGGGCGAATCAAAGCCGTGGTCAATTTTGCCGGTGTCATCTCCTTCTACCGGAATGACCGGCTGATCCTCCGTGAAGATTACCGCAGCTACGGCGGCACCATTTCCCGGGAGAGCCGCTGCCTTAAAACCGTGAATCGTGAATGGAAAGGCATCATCGGCGGCACCGGCTACAGCCTGAAGGTGTGTTATGAAAGCCGGGACGGAGAAAAGATCTACGGTATGGGACAGTATCAACAGCCGTATCTGGATCTGAAAGGCAGCATTCTGGAGCTTTGCCAGCGCAACAGCCAGATCACCGTTCCTTTCCTGGTGAGCAATTTAGGCTACGGCATGCTGTGGAACAATCCCGCAGTAGGTTCCGTCACCTTCGGTAAGAACCGCACAGAGTGGATCGCCCGCTCCACCCGTCAGATGGATCTGTGGATCACCGCGGCAGGCACCCCAAAAAAGATCCTGGAAAGCTACACCTCAGTCACAGGCCGCGCTCCCATGTTCCCGGAGGACCGGATGGGTCTATGGCAGTGCAAGCTGCGTTACCGCACGCAGGAGGAGGTTTTGACCGTAGCCCATCAATACCGGGACGCGGGCATTCATATCGACCAGATCGTGATCGACTTTTTCCACTGGACCGTGCAGGGCGACTGGAAGTTTGACCCCGTCTACTGGCCCGATCCCAAAGCCATGGTGGATGAGCTTCACAGTATGGGGATCAAGGTGATCGTATCCGTATGGCCTTCCGTAGACCGAAAAAGCGAAAATTTCTATCCTATGACCGAACGGGGCCTGCTTATGCGCACTGAACGCGGCGCGGCGCAGACCTATGATTATCAGGGCGACTGTGTGGAAATCGACCCCTTCAACCCCGATACCCGTGCCTATGTATGGCAAAAATGCAAGGAACATTACTATGACCTTGGCATTGATGCCTTCTGGCTGGATAACAGCGAACCGGACCTGGGTGTATACGACTTTGAAAACTACCGCTACTTTATTGGCCCCGCTCTGGAATGCTCCAATCTGTATCCCCAGATGTACAGCCGCACCTTCTATGACAACATGAAGAACCTGGGAAAGGGAGTTCCGGTCAATCTGCTGCGCTGCGGCTGGGCAGGAAGCCAGAAATACGGCAATGTGATCTGGTCCGGAGATGTGCCCAGCACCTTCGAGGCCTTCCGCGATCAGGTGCAGTGCGGCCTTAATATGGGCCTTGCCGGCATTCCCTGGTGGACCACCGACGTAGGCGGATTCATGACGGATAACGTGTTTGATCCGGATTTCAGGCAGCTGCTGATCCGCTGGTATCAGTTTGCGGTGTACAGCGCCGTGCTGCGCATGCATGGCGACCGCGGTCCTTACAACATTCCCGCGATGGATGAC
>JAZLIA010000071.1:0-31940 GCA_045617125.1 Clostridia bacterium
GGGTCGTTTTGAGATTTTATTCTGCAAAGATCACATAGATGCCGTTGCACATTTCCGCGCGGGTCGCCGGGTCATTCGGTCTCAGCGTCCCGTCCATGTTCGGCAGCAGCAGGCCGTTTTCCACGCACCAGCCCACATAGCCGGAAATTTCGGGGGCAATGTCACCGGCATCCGGGAAGGCGCTGATGTCGCCCGCCTCCACCGGCACGCCCAGGGCGGCACAGTAGCAGGCGAGGTAGAGGGCCATTTCCTGACGGGTGAGCAGGGTGCCCTTATCTTCCTGAGGCAGGATGCCAAAGCTTGCCAGGTAAGCGATGGCATCCTCCGCGTTGTTGTCGCCGCCAATGGGGATATACATGCTTACTGCCAGGTCGCCCAGCTGCACGGGCTCGTTTACGCCGAAGGTGGTTTCGGTGAGGGGGTTTACATAGGCGTTTTCAAAGCACCAGCGCATCTCCGTAAAGAAGGGCTCGCTTTCGTTCAGATCGGTAAGGATCACCTTTGTGGCGTCGGCTACGGAGAAGGGATTGTGGATCACTTCAAACAGATCGGTGCGGCCGTTCAGCTTGCTGGCGGAGCCGGAGGTGCCGATGCGGCTGTTTTCGAGCAAGGAGGCATAAATGGAAGCATAGCGGGCAAAGCTTTCGGGTGTGACGGCCTTGAGCTGGCTCATGTATTTGGAACGGAGAAGGGGATCCAGCCCACTCATATAATCGATGAGCGTGTTGAAGGCTTCGCTCAGTTCTCCTTCGGATTGAGAATAGTTGGGATAGGCGCTGAGAATGTAGCCGTTCAGGGTTTCCTGATCGGGAGCACAGGCGGCCACCTGATCGGCCAGGGAGAGAAGCGTGGCATAGGTCTCCTCCAGGTTGGGGTCGCGGTAGGTGATCACATACATTCCGTCTTCATTGGCAGCGTGGAACACGGAGTATACGCCGTAACGGTCGCGCAGCTGGGGATAAAGGATCATGTCCGTCACATAGCCGGTAACGGCATCCAGGCCGGCATCGTAGCCGTCCAGCCCCATTTCTTCCCAGGAGGAGTAGATCATGTTGTACTGCACAGTGCCGTCCACCACCAGCGCTTCGGAAGCGGGCACCTTGCCAAAGTCGTAAATGACGGGAGCAATATCGCGATCCTCCAGGGAGAGCAGGAATTCCTTTGCAATGGCGGCGTTCTTTTCGGCACTTTCCTTACTTCCGGCGAAACCGGCAATGGCGTTGCGGCGGTTGTTGAAATAGTCTTGGATGGCTGAGAGGCTGTCAAGCACCGTCTGGGGATCATCTTCCAGCTGGGTAAGGATGGCGCAGAGGAAATCGTAATATTCAAGGTAGGAGGCGTAGCTGAAGTAAGCGGAGGCGCCGTTGCTGAAGCCGGCTGCCCGGTTGAGGAGGATGCTGTAGCATTTGCTGATGATGGTTTGCCGGGTGCTGTTGATCAGGCTGGTCACCAGGTCGCGGATCGCGGAAGCATCTGTGAACTGTGTGGAGAAAAGCACCTCCCGGATCAGGTCATAGCCGGGCTTCAGGTCTTCATCCAGGGCAATGAAGGTGCAGCGCAGCCAGGGATGCACCCGGTCCTCATCCTCACTGTTCATTGCGGATATGCGGATGACGCCGTTGTAGAGGTAGCGGGTGAGCAGGGAAGCCAGCTCCTGACGGGTGTGCTCGGCTGTGTTCAGTTCGCCCAACAGATCGCAGTAAAGCTTGAAGTAATGGATCTGATCCTGTGCAAGCCCGGAGGCGTCCAGCATCAGCGCGGTCTCGCCCACACCGCTCAGAGACGCTTCTGCGGTCAGATAGCGGATGCCGTCTTCATCGGTGGTGTCGATAACAGGATAAATGCGGACATCCTCGGGCAAGGTGTCCACGGTAACAGCGGTGAGGGCCTGCACATAGGAGGAGGCGTCCTCCTCTTCTTTTTCCCGGTTGGTATATTCCACGATGGCGCTGATTTCCTCTTCGGTCATCTGTGCCTTCAATCCGGCCAGCTTTTCAGCAAGAGCGGTATCCTGCTGCTCCATCAATCCGGGAACGGGACGGGTGGTGACTACGGCATAGCGTTCATTTCCGCTGAGGATGCTTTGAGCGGCGCTGACGGCGCTGCCGTTCTCAACAGATTCGGTGAAATGATCCAGGCTTTCCACCCAGTCGGAGTAGCCGAACACGCCCTTGTTATTGGCCCAGTGATACTGGATGCTGGGAATGATATCGACGCCCACGGAGGAGCTTTCCATTGCGGTGAGGATGCTGAGACGGTAGGAAGCGGCTACAGCGTCCACTGCGGCGGGGTCAAATCCCTTTTCGTATACCTCCGCCAGGGATTCATCCACGATCTTCTTAAACAGGGGCGCGTCTTCTTCGTTGATGCCCTGAGCCACGAAGCACAGGCTTATTTCAGGCGTGGTGAAATCGGTAAAGCAGCCCACTGAAGCGGAAGGAAGCTCATCCTTCATGCGCTGGCAGAACACGGAGGAGTTGTCCGAAAACAGGGTGGCGAACACATCCAGACAATTGAATTCGTCGTCTGTCATATTGCCGCAGACAAAGCCGTAATACACATTGGAGCCGTTCTTCGTGTCGGCGTTCGCGGCTGCGGGAAAATCGAATACCTTTTCCACGGGAGCGGTGATGGGGGTGTAGCCGGTATCTTCGATCACGTATTCCCGCTTTTCATAGGCGGAAAACACACTGTCAAGCAGATGAAGGAAGGCGGGAAGGTCATCAAACCGGCCGTAGAGGCAGGTGAGGGAGTTGGAGGGATGATACCACTGGGTGTGATAATCCTTCAGTTCCTGCCATGTCATCTCAGGGATCATGTCGGAGGAACCGCCGCTTATGTTGGCGCAGGTGGAACCGGGAAACAGCGTGCCCATGTAGTTGAAGTTGCTCATGGAATTGAGGGTGGAGGCGCCGCGCATCTCTGAATAGACGGTCCCCTCCAGCGTGAGGGGGGCATCCGCGTCCGTCATGGCATAACGCCAGGCTTCCTCACGGAAAATGGATTCATCCGTATACAGCATGGGATGAAAGCAGCTGTCCAGGTAATAGTCGGCATAGAGCAGCAGCTGATCCTCGCTCAGCGAAGCGACGGGATAGCAGGTCATGAAATTGTAGGTGGAGGCGTTCAGATAGGTGTTGTAGGTCTGATATATCAGGTTGAAGGTCAGCGCCTTGGAGGGATACTTTTCAGAGCCGTCCAGGGTGCTGTGTTCAAACACATGCGGGATCCCCTTATTGTTGGGGGTGGGGGTGCGGAAGGCAATATCAAACAACCGGTTGAGATCGTCATTCGCGATGTGCAGGACGAGCGCACCGGTCTTTTCATGCTCATAAAGCACCATCTGGGCGCCCAGCATATCGAAGGGGCGGATCTCTTTTACGACAAAGCCTTCTGTTTTATCGCCCGCGGCGGGAAGCGGCTGGGCTTCATCGGCAAAGGCAAAGGAAGAACTGGACAATAGAACGGCCAGTGCCAGAAGCAGGGACAGGATCTTTTTCATGATCGGTTCTCCTTTATTCAGAATGCCATTATTATATCATAACTGAGCCCGTTGTGCATCAGGCTTTGAAAAAATGACGGCGCTGCGCAGTGGGCAACAGATTTGTTGAAAGAAAAGAAAAAAACGGCTATAATGTATATGGGAAAGAATGGATCTTTCCAAGGCGGGTCCATGAACAGGATCAAAGGAGGAACGAACATGAAAAAGAGGATCTCAGTGCTGGCGGCCCTTCTTTTTCTGCTTGTGCCGTTATGTACTTTTGCGGAGAATGATTTTTACACGGAAATGCCCTATTACCTGCGTATCAAACAGCGCCGGGTGGAGGAAAAACCCTACGAAAAGGTGTATCTGATGCGCACCTATCCGGAAAGCAGCAACGGGGAGGTGGACAGGGAGATATCTCAGCTGGTGGATAAAATGGCGGAGGAGGACCGGGGCCTGCTTCCCAACAAAAAAATGGAGGACACGGTGGAATTGGATGTGGGCGCCAGTGTGTTCCGCACCGGCACGAAGTGGATGAGCTTCGTGGTGCTCAGCCAGCTCCAGCGGGATTACACAGTGACGCACACCCGCTATGAAAACCGGGTGTACGATATGGAGAGCGGGAAGCGTTTGTTCCTTACCGATGTGTTTGCGGAAGGCAGCGGGGGATGGGCGATCCTGGAAAAGGAGGCCCGCACGCAGCTGAATGCCTATTTTCCTTCAGCCGCGGCCTCTCAGGAACGACTGGAGGATATGATCACCCGCGAAAAACTGGAACAGGCTGATTTTGCCATGGGCGCCGCCTGCCTGCGCCTGATCTGGAAAGCGGATGAGCTGTATGACGGACGGGAGACTCTGATGTATGTTTTGATCCCCTACAGTAAGGTGCGGGAATATATGACCCCGGAAGCTCAGGAGCAGACGGATAACCACCGTTTCCGCATGGTGGCGCTCACTTATGACGACGGCGGGGCCGGGCTTTACACCAAAAGGCTCACCTACGCGCTGAGGGAAAACGCCTGCCAGGCCACTTTCTTTGTGGTGGGCAACCGGTATATGAACAACCGTTACAACCATATCAGGCAGCACAATATGGGCAACAGTGTGCAGAGCCATAACTGGGAGCATGAGTATTATGACAGTGCTGACGCGGGAAAGGTGTTTCCGATGAAGCAGAAAATGGAGGAGATGCTGGGCGATCTGATCGGCCTTCCTCCCGTTCTGATGCGTGCTCCCGGCGGGCACACCACGGTGTTTGTAAATCAAAAGGTGGGGTATCCCATGATCCAGTGGAGCCTGATCAGCGGCGATGCCGATTCCAATGACCGGCCGGATGAGGAAAAGGTGGCCCGGGTGGTGAGCACCAGTATCCGCAATGGAGATATCGTACTGATGCACGACCTGCGTCCCAACGTTTATCTCTACAGCAACACCATTATGGAAAATATGAACAGGCAGGGCATCCTGTGCGTCACGGTGGAGGAAATGTTCATGAATGCCGGTGTGACGCTGGAACCAAATAAGGTCTACACCTGCCTTGACATGTCAGGAAAATAAACCGCGAAAATACCTGCGTCCCGTGCGGGCGTGGGTGAAGGAGACAAAATGGAGCTTGGGATCATGTTTTTTTTGAACAGCGCCCTCTTTGGTGTGGGGCTGGCGATGGATGCTTTTTCGGTGTCCATTGCGAACAGCCTGAATGAACCGCAGATGAAAAAGCGCAGGATGTATCTGATCGCCGGCACCTTCGGGGTGTTCCAGGCCCTGATGCCCATGCTGGGCTGGCTGTGCGTGAGCGCGGCGGCGCAGCTGCTGGAAGGGTTTGTGAAGTGGACTCCGTGGATCGCCCTTGCGCTGCTTTTGTATATCGGCGGAAAAATGCTTTTGGAGGGCATCCGGGGCGGGGAGGAAGCCCGCCCGGCGGTATCCTTCAGGGCTTTGATCGTGCAGGGCGTGGCCACCTCCATCGATGCCCTGTCGGTCGGCTTCACGATTGCGGAGCTGAACTGGGCACAGGCCCTGATCGAAGCGGCGATCATCGCGCTGGTCACCTTCGCGATCTGCATGCTCGGCCTGTTCATCGGGAAAAAGGCAGGCGGGAAAGTAGGCGAAAGGGCCGCTGTGCTGGGAGGCGTGATCCTGATCCTGATCGGGATCGAGATCTTTGTGACCGGAGTGATCCTTTAAATATCAGGTCCCCAAAGGACCGAAGAATTCAGGAGCTGAGTATGAAATATTATCTTGAGGAAAAAGAAAAGGTTCTTGCGGAACTGAAAACAGGTACGGACGGCCTTGGCTCGGCGGACGCCGCGCAGCGCCTTGAAAAGGAAGGCCGGAACGAACTGAGGGCCGCGAAGGGAAAAAGTCTTCTGCGGCGCTTTCTGGAGCAATTGAGCGATCCCATGATCCTGATTTTGATCGCGGCAGCCGCGGTGAGCGCTGCGGTGGCGGTGATCAATCACGAATCCATGACGGATGTGTTTGTCATCCTGTTTGTGGTGATCGTCAATGCGGTGCTGGGCGTGATGCAGGAGAGCAAGGCTGAAAAAGCCATTGAGGCGCTGCAGAAAATGAGCGCGGCCACCTCCAAGGTGCTTAGGGACGGAAAAGCGGATGTGATGGAGAGTGCGCTGCTGGTGCCGGGCGATATCGTGCTCCTGGAGGCCGGCGACGCGGTTCCGGCGGACGGGCGTTTGATCGAATGCGCTTCCCTCCGGGTGGAGGAAGCGGCCCTCACCGGCGAATCGGTGCCGGTGGAAAAGAAGGACGGCGTCCTTTCCTCTGCTTCCGGGGCGGATGTGCCCCTGGGAGATCGGAAAAACATGGTGTATATGGGTTCCACCGCGGTATACGGAAGAGGCAGAATGGTCGTGACCGGCACCGGGATGAATACCGAGATGGGCAAGATCGCCGGGGCGCTGGAGCAGGCACGGGAAAACGAAACGCCGCTGCAGAAAAAACTGAAGCAGTTGTCCCGGGTGCTCACCTGGCTGGTGCTGGCGATTTGCGCGGTGGTGTTTGCGGTGCAGGTACTGCGCACCGGTTCCTTCAGCGCGGAAACGATCCTGAATTCCTTTATGATCGCAGTGTCTCTGGCGGTAGCCGCGATCCCGGAGGGGCTGGCGGCGGTGGTCACAGTGGTGCTCAGCATCGGCGTGACCAAAATGAGCAGGCGCAGCGCGATCATCCGCCGTCTTACCGCGGTGGAAACGCTGGGCTGTGCCCAGATCATCTGCTCGGATAAGACCGGCACCCTCACCCAGAACAGGATGACCGTGGTGGATTTCTTTGGCGAGGATGAAAAGCGCTGCGCAGCGGGCATGGCTCTTTGCTCGGATGCCGAACTGAACCGGGACGGCACTGTGACCGGCGAACCCACCGAGGCTGCCCTGGTCAGCTGGGCTGACAAACTGGGCGTTCGGAAATATGAACTGAAGGAAAGCTTCCCCCGGGCGGCGGAAGCTCCCTTTGACAGCGAACGCAAAATGATGAGCACGCTGCATCCGGAAGGAACATCCTTCCGGCAGTATACCAAAGGTGCGCCCGATGTGGTGATCAGCCGGTGCGCCTTTTACCTGAAGGACGGCGAAAGCGTTCCCATGACGGAGGAATACCGGGACGGGATCCTTCGGGCCAACAAGGCTCTGGCCGATAAGGCGCTGCGTGTGCTGGCCCTGGCGGAACGGGTGTATGCTTCCCTTCCTTCCGACACCGGAAGCGAGAGCCTGGAGCAGCAGCTTTGCTTTGTGGGCCTTGCCGGAATGATCGATCCTATCCGTCCTGAAGTGAAGGCGGCCATTGACCGGTGCCGCACGGCGGGCATCCGTCCTGTGATGATCACCGGCGACCATGTGGATACCGCTTCCGCGATCGGGCGGGAGCTGGGCATTCTGAGGGAAGGCGACCGGGCCGTGACCGGCTCCGAGCTGGACCGGATGGATGACGCGGAATTTGAAAAGTGCTTCCGCAGCATTTCGGTGTATGCCCGTGTGCAGCCCGAGCATAAGACCCGTATCGTCAAGGCCTGGCAGGATGCCGGCTGCGTCACTGCGATGACCGGCGACGGCGTCAACGATGCTCCTTCCATCAAGAATGCCGATATCGGCGTGGGCATGGGCATTACCGGCACGGATGTGACCAAGAACGTGGCCGATATGGTCTTGGCGGATGATAACTTTGCCACGATCGTTGGGGCAGTGGAGGAAGGCCGCCGCATTTATGACAACATCCGCAAGGCGATCCAGTTCCTGCTTTCTGGCAATATGAGCGAGGTGCTCAGCATATTCGTGGCCACGCTGATGGGCTTCACCTTGCTCAAGCCTGTGCATCTTCTGTGGATCAACCTGCTCACCGACACCTTCCCGGCCCTGGCTCTGGGCATGGAAAAGGGCGACCGGGATATCATGAACCGTCATCCCCGCGATGCGAAGGCCGGCCTTTTTGCCGAAGGCATGGGCATCGATATTCTCTGGCAGGGGATCATGGTGACCGCGCTGGTGCTTCTTTCCTATCTTATCGGCAGCGGCTTTGTCTTTTTAGACAGTGCCCGGGGCATGACCATGGCATTTATCACGATGAGCCTGGCCGAGGTGTTCCATTCTCTCAACATGCGTTCCAGGGAACGCAGTATTTTTGCCCTGCATAACGGAAATCCGGTTTTGTTCCTTTCCGCGGCGGCAGGCCTTGTGACCACCGTCATGGTGGTGGAGGTGCCTTTCCTTGCGAACCTCTTCGGTTTTACCTCGGTCACGCTTGGGGATTATGCGGTAGCGCTGCTGCTGGCGCTGAGCGTGATCCCCGTGGTGGAAGCGGTCAAAGCGGTGCGCCTGGCGGCAGGAAAGCGGAAGGCGAAAAAGGAAAACGGGAAGCGCTGAAGAAAATGCTTCTTCATAAAAAGAAAACACTGTAAAAACTGTGCAGGGGCGCTTTTTAGCAGGGGGCGGTCGGGACGGACGGAAATTTGAAACAGCTGCTGGGTGAAGTGCGGCGCATGGATGAAAAATGGCGTATGTTTAGCGAAAACGGTTCTGTGGCGGTGGGCCTCAGCGGGGGAAAGGATTCGCTGATGCTGCTTTATCTCCTGTCGGAATACCGCAGATTGCGACCCTTCGAGCTTACCGCGATCACCGTAAAGCCCGGCCCGAGCTTTCAAACGCTTCCCCTTCAGCAGCTGTGCGAACAGATGAATGTGCATTACGTTTCGGTGGAGGGAAATCTGCTTTCCACCGTGATGCAGGAAAAGAATCCCTGCGCCCTGTGTTCAAGGCTGCGCCGGGGCATGCTGATCCGGGCCTGTCTGGAAAGGCAGATCCCTGTATTGGCTCTGGGGCACCATAGGGAGGACCTGGCGGAAACGATGCTGATGAACCTGCTGGAAGGGGGAAGAGCCGCGGCGCTTCAGCCTGTGCTTGAACCCGGAAGGGAAAATGTGAAGGTGGTGCGTCCGCTGCTCAGGGTGCCGGAAGGGAAATTGCGGAGGGCAGCGGAAGGGCTTCGGCTGCCGATCCTGAAAAATCCCTGCCCGGCGGAAGGAAGCACCGGCCGCACGAAGGCCGCAAACGCGCTCCAAAGGCTGACGGAGCTTTATCCTGACGCGGCGGAGAAAATGCTGCACGCGGCGGAACACGATCTTTTCCCGCAGGAAAGCGGGAGTGAAAAATGACCGGAACGACGGGAGAAAACGATGTCTGAAACAGTACAGGGCTCGGTACTTTCCACGATTTTCCGCAACGAGGAAAACGGATATACCGTGCTGGAGATCAAAAGCGGACGCAGGAAGATGACCGCCGTGGGAACCCTTCCGCCCCTGGCCGCGGGAGAAAATGTGGAACTGGAAGGGGAGTATGTGAATCATCCCCAGTATGGAAGCCAGTTCAAAGCGGTCAAGTGTACGGTGAAGCAGCCGGGAACGCTGACCGGCATAGAAAATTTCCTGGCTTCCGGCCTGATCAAGGGCGTGGGGCCGGCTACTGCGCACACGCTGGTGAAGGCTTTCGGGAAGGATACCATGGAGGTGCTTTCTTCCGATCCCGACAAGGTGGCCCTGGTGAAGGGCATTGGGAAAAAGCGGGCCGTGCTCATCTGCAAAAGCTTTGCCGAGCAGTACGGGGTGCGGGAAGCCATGGTGTATCTGCAGACCTACGGCATTTCGCCTGCCCTGGCAGTAAAGATCAGCCGCCGTTACGGTGCTTCTGTAAAAGATGTGATGACCGAAAATCCTTACCGGCTGGTGGAGGATATCGAGGGCATCGGTTTCCAGACGGCCGACCGTATCGCGGTGGCTTTGGGCATTGCACCGGACAGCGACTTCAGGGTGCAGAGCGGACTGAAGTACCTTCTCAGCGAGGCTGCCAACGGGGAAGGCCACACTTTTCTTCCGGAGGAGGTGCTGCTCACGAGGGCTTCTTCCATGCTGCGGGTGAGCCGGGACCTGGCCGATCACAGCCTGCAGAAGCTGATACTTGATAAAAATCTGATGCCTGCGCAGATCGATCAGGTGCCCTGTGTGTTTCTGCAGCAGCTGTACAATGCCGAGCTGGAAACAGCCAGCAGGCTGCAGCGGCTTTACCGTTCCTTCACGGGCAGAGTGTCGGGAGATACCGAATACCGTATCACCCGCTTTGAAAAGCGAAGCGGCATCACCTTCAGCGAAAACCAGCGTCTGGCGGTGAAGGAGGCCCTCACGGGGGGCCTCACCGTGATCACCGGCGGCCCCGGAACGGGAAAAACCACCATTATCAACTGCATCCTTTCGCTCCTGGAGGGCAAGGCCCTTCTGGCAGCGCCCACCGGAAGGGCCGCAAAGCGCATGAGCGAAGCCACCGGGCAGGAAGCGAAGACCCTGCACCGGCTGCTGGAATATTCCGGCGAGGAAGGGCATTTTCAGCGGGATGAAAATAACCCGCTGGATACCCCCTGTGTGATCGTGGATGAAATGAGCATGGTGGATATTTTTCTGATGCGCAGCCTGCTTCGGGCGCTTCAGCAGGGCACGCGGCTGATTCTGGTGGGGGATGCCGATCAGCTTCCGAGCGTGGGGGCCGGGAACGTGCTGGGAGATATCCTTTCAAGCGGGGTGATCCCCTCAGTGAGGCTCACCGATATCTTCCGTCAGAAAAATGAGAGCATGATCGTGGTGAATGCCCACCGCATCAACCATGGAGAAATGCCTTTTCTGAACCGAAAGGGCGGGGATTTTTACTTTGTGAGCCGTGTTTCCATGCAGGATACCGCCCGCAGCGTGACCGAGCTTTGCCGTGACCGGCTTCCTGCCTTCCTGCGCACGGAGGATCCTCTTCGGGATATTCAGGTGCTTACCCCCACCAAGAAGGGCGACTGCGGGGTGATCCAGCTGAACAAAATGCTGCAGGAAGCGATGAACCCTCCGGACAGACGCAAAAAAGAAGTGACCTTTGGCGACAATACCTTCCGTGTGGGCGACAAGGTGATGCATGTGAAAAACGATTATCAGCTGGAATGGGAAACGCCCTCGGGAGAAAGCGGTGCGGGCGTGTTCAACGGCGATATCGGCTATGTGACCGCTGTGGACACCGAGGATCATCTTGTGACGGTGAAATATGATGACGACCGGATAGTGGAATACGATTATCCCCTTCTTGAGGAACTGGACCTGGCTTATGCCCTTTCCGTGCATAAAAGCCAGGGCAGCGAATTTGCCTGTGTGGTGATGCCGGTGGTGGGCGGGCCCCGGATGCTGCTCACCCGCAACCTGTTTTACACCGCGCTCACCAGGGCCCGGCGGCTGGTGGTGCTGGCCGGGTCGGAAAATGCGATCGGGGATATGGTGAATAACGATCATATTGCGAAAAGGTACACCGCCCTGGGCCTGAGGCTGCAGGACCTGTTCGGCGCGTGAACGGGAGAAAAAGAATGAAGGAAGGACTGCGTCAGCTGAAAAAGGTGTTTTTCCCGGTATGCACCTGCATTTCCTGCTCAAAGCCCCGTGGGGCGGGGCAGGACGGGCTGTGTGATGACTGCCGCGAGCTGCTTTTTGAAAGGCGTATTCCCGCGGAAAGCTGCGAAAGATGCCTGAGCCGCATTCCCAGGGGAAAGCCCTGCCCCTTCTGTTCCAGCGGAGCAATGGAGGGGATCCGTGCCCAGTATGCGCCCTTTATGTACAGGGAGCCGGTGCGCGGCATTATCCACTCGCTCAAATTCGGTCATGAGTCGCTGGCGGCGGATGTGCTGGCGGGGCCCATGGCGGACAGCCTGAAAAGCCGGGATATGGACTGTATCGTGCCGGTGCCGCTGCACAGGACGCGCCTGAGGGAGCGGGGCTATAATCAGAGCCTTCTTCTGGCCGAAAGGGTGAGCGCTCTTACCGGCATTCCGGTAAGGGCGGAGCTGCTTTCAAGGCAGCGTTCCACCCGCGCCCAAAGCAGCCTCATTCATGACAGAAGAGAGGAAAATGTGAAGGATGCTTTTTGGGCGGATGACGGTGTGCGGAGCTTGAGCATCCTTTTGCTCGATGATGTCCGCACCGGCGGCAGCACGGCCCGGGCCTGTGCCCGCGCCCTTCTTGATAAAGGGGCCAAAGAGGTGAGCCTGCTTACCGCGGCGGTTGTGTGGGACTTATTCGGGCAGCAAAAGAAGGGAAGCATGTAACATGGATGAAGCTTTGATACGCACGAGGGCCCTTCTTGGCGATGAGGGCATGGAAAGGCTTCGGGATGCAAGGGTAGCGGTGTTCGGCATCGGCGGCGTGGGGGCCGCGTGCGCGGAGGCGCTTGCCCGCAGCGGTGTGGGCACGATGGATCTGATCGACCCGGACACGGTGAACGAAAGCAACCTGAACCGTCAGCTGGTGGCCCTGACCCAAACCGTGGGGATGAATAAGGCCCGGGCTATGGCGGAAAGGATTGGCCAGTTTGGGTGTGATACCCGGGTGAACGTGCATGAGCTCTTCTTTGACGAAAGCACCCTTTGTCAAATGGATCTTTCGCAGTATGATTACATTGCCGACTGCATCGACACCGTGAGCAGCAAAATGCTGATCATCTGTGAGGGCGAAAGGCTGCATGTGCCTGTGATCAGCGCCCTGGGCACCGGCAACAAGCTCCATCCGGAAATGCTGAAGCTTTCAGATATTCACCGCACCAATGTGTGCCCGCTGGCCCGGGTGATCCGCAGGCTGTGCCGGGAAAGGGGCATCAGGCACCTGAATGTGGTGTATTCTGAAGAGGAAGCCCCGCATTTGTCCCTGGGAGAGGAAAACGGCCGTCATCCTCCGGCTTCGGCGGCCTTTGTGCCCAATGCGGCGGGCATGATCATGGCCGGGAAGATCGTGCGGGATCTGATACAAAAGGAACCGATTTGAACGGGAGAGGGGGACAGCTTCATGGAGGACGCGCGGATCTCCGTACGGGGCCTGGTGGAGTTTTCCCTTCATGGCGAGGATATCGTTCCGGGCGCTTCCCTTCAGGCGATGGAGGAGGGAAGGCTGGGCCACACCGCAAGGCAAAGGCTTCTTTCTGAAGGCTGGCAAAGCGAGGTGCCTGTGCAGAAAAGGTGTCCGCTGGAGGATGGGGGAAGCCTGCTGATCACCGGCCGCATGGATGCTTTTTGCCAGGGTGCGGTGCCGGTGGTGGAGGAGATCAAGCTGTGCGCTGCGGGCAGGCCGCCTGCCCTCGTGCGTCCGGAACACCGTGCCCAGGCGGCGGTATATGCCTTTTTCGTGTGTGAAAGCGAAAATGTGTCCCGTGTGAAGATCCGGGTGGTGTATGTGGACAGGCTGGGCCTTGAGCAGGCTTCCTTTCCCGAGGAAGGCGACAGGGAACACTGGCAGCGGGAGTTTGAAGCGCTGCTCACGCCCTATCTTTTGAGGCTCCGGCTTCTTCGCGCTCATAGGGGAGAGCGGGACGCTTCCCTCCTTTCGCTGGGCTTTCCCTTTCCTGTCTGGCGTGCCGGGCAGAGGGAAATGGCCGCACAGGTGTATTTTGCGATCCGGGATGAAAAAAGGCTGTTTGCCTGCATGCCCACCGGCAGCGGAAAGAGTGCCGCCACCATTTTCCCGGCGCTCAAGGCGATGGGGGAAGGAAAGACCGGGCGCATATTTTACCTTACCGCCCGCACCACGCAGCGGCAGGGGCCCCGGCAGGCGCTGGAGCTGATGCGTGAAAGGGGCGCGAAAATGTGGACCCTTACCCTGGATGCCAAGGAAAAACAATGCCCGATGGAGGTCATGTCCTGCCATCCCGACCGGTGTCCCCGCGCAAAGGGACATTACCTGAGGGACAGCGCCGCGATCTCCGAAATGCTGCTTACGGAGGATTGGACCCTTGAAAGCATTCAGGATATGGCCGACCGTCACCAGCTGTGCCCCTTTGAATTCAGCCTGTCCCTTGCGGAGATAAGCGATGTTACGGTGTGCGACTACAATTATGCCCTGCATCCCGCGATACGCATCCAGCGCATTTTTGAACGCACCCGGGATGTGACGCTTTTGATCGATGAAGCCCATCACCTGACGGATCGTACCCGTGAAATGATCGGAGGCCGGGCGGACAGCCAGCTTATGCGTTCCCTCCGCAGTGCTGCGGGAAAAAGCGGGGGAAGGAAGCACCCGGTCTACCGGGCGCTCACCCGCATGATCCGTGCTGTGGAAAGCGCGGGCGGGGAGGACAAGGAGGAGGAACAGGCCGGTGAAACGCTTCCGGAGGGGATCCTTCCGGCGGCGGATGAGCTGCTTGATGCCCTGGGAGCGGCGGCAGCGGAACGCTTCGACTGGCTTGGAGAGGGTGAAAGGGTGCGTGAGCTCATGCTCGACCTGATGGGCTTTGAGCGTGCGCTTGGCCGGGACAGGGCGGAATACGATCTGATCCGGCAGGGGAAAAAGCGGGTGACGCTCACGATGCTTCCCCTTCGGGTGGATCATTACCTTCATGAGGCGACCGCCTCCTTGAAGGGTACGATCCTGTTCAGCGCCACGCTGCAGCCCCTTGCGGACACCCGGTGCATGCTGGGAGGGGAGGAACAGGATGCGCTGTTTGAAATGCCGTCCCCTTTTCCGAAGGAAAATCTGCTGATCCTGAGAGAAAATATCAGCACCCGCTATGCGGACCGGGAAGCCTCGCTTGCTTTGATCGCCGACACCGTGCGGATGCTGCAGCGGGTGCGTCCGGGACACTACATCGTGTATTTTCCCAGCTTTGTCTATATGCGCATGGCGGCTGAAAGACTGGAGGGCTTTCCGTTTCAGATGCAGGAAAGCAAAATGACCGATGCGGCACGGGAGGCGTTTTTGCTGCCTTACCGGCCGGGAATGCCTCCGGTGACCTCCCTGTGTGTGCTGGGCGGGGTGTTTTCCGAGGGGATCGACCTGCCCGGCCGGGCTCTGGACGGGGTGATCGTCGTGGGAGTGGGCCTGCCTCAGGTGAATATTTTTCAGGAGACCCTGCGAAAAAGCCAGGACAGCGTGGATCGGCAGGGCTTCAGAAAGATCTATCAGATCCCCGGCATGCAGAAGGTGAGCCAGGCGGTGGGAAGAGTGATCCGCACCGGGACCGACCGGGGCGTGGCCATATTGATGGATGACCGCTACCGGAAAACGGAGTATCTGGAGCTTTGTCCTTCCCACTGGCAGTTTGCATCAGGCAATACGCAGAAGCTGCTTTCCGCCTTTGCGGAGCAGGACCCGGAAGAAAACAAAAATGAGGAAACGCGGTGCTGATATGCACCTGAAAGAGAGAAACAGGAATGAGATACCGCTTGCTTGTACTGGATCATGACGATACGGTGACCGACAGCACGGCCACCGTGCACTGGCCGGCCTTTCTGGAGGCGATGAACCAGATGCGTCCCGGCCATTATGTGACGAAGCAGGAATATTTCAAGCTCAATTTTGACCCCGGTTTTCTGGAATATGTGACGGACAGATTGGGCTTTACCGAGGAGGAGCTGAAAAAAGAGGAGGGGATCTGGGATGATTTTGTTCAGACCCATGTGCCTCTGGTGTATCCCGGAATGAAAAAGCTGATCCTGCGCTTTTGCGCCGAGGGCGGTCATATCGCGGTGATATCGCATTCCCTGGCCCACAATATTTTCCGGGATTACCGGGAAAACGGCCTGCCGGAGCCGGAGATCGTGTATGGCTGGGAGCAGCCCAGGGACAAAAGAAAGCCCGCCGCCTGGCCGCTGCAGCAGGTGCTGAGCCGGATGAACGTGCGTCCGCAGGAGGCCCTGATGGTGGATGACCTGCATCCCGGCCTGGAAATGGCGCAGAAATGCGGGGTGGATTTTGCCGCCGCGCTCTGGGCGTATGATGTGAAGGAGATACGGGAATATATGTGTCTCAATTCTCCCCGGGTGTTTTTTGACCCTGCCGATCTGGAACGGTTCATTTTTGAAGAGGAAGAGAAAAAATGAAGATATCGAAAAAAGATGCCCTTGTGTGGTTTCGCTTTTTTGCGGAATTGCAGGAAAACGGCGAGGAACTGATGCCCCGCCAGCAGGAGATTGCCTATGCGGTTCTCCGGCAGATCGAGCGAAGAGTGGAGCATGACAATGAGGAGCTCCTCCATAAGATCCCGGGCCTGAAGACCCTGGACGGCCGCACCTTTTACGTGGGAAAGGAGGAACAGTTCCCAAGAGGCTGCCAAAGCTGCCTGAAGGGGACCGGGCTTTCCGCCATTCGCCGCAGCAACCGCTGCAACGCCGCCTGCCGTTTCTGCTATGATTATGGCAGGCTGGATCTGCAGCCACCCGTGGGGGAGGATCTGTGGGAGATCGGCGGCTGCAAATACGCCCTGGAGGATATGCCCCTGCTTTTTTCCGCCGGCAACAGGCCCAGCGGCGTCAGCTATGTGTATCTGGAGCCGTTCACCGAGATCGAAAAATATTACGGCATGATACGGCTTTTTTCCGAACAGGGCATTCACCAGCACCTTTACACCAACGGTATGCTGGCAAATGAGGAAAACCTGAGGGCCCTGGGGGAAAGCGGCCTGGATGAGCTGCGCTTCAATTTGGGGGCTTCCGGCTGCAGCGACCGGGTGATCGGCAATATGGCATTGGCGAAAAAGTATATTCCCCATGTGGGCATCGAAACGCCGATGACGCCGGAATTTTATGATGTATTCCTGAAAAAGAAGGACGCGATCTTTTCAGCGGGCGTGGAATTCATGAACTGTGCCGAGCTGCATCTCAACGAAAACAACCTTGACAACTACACCGGGGAAAACCTTTACATATATCGGCTTGGCTATGTGTCGCCGGTGTGGAGCCGGTCGCTCACCCTTCGTTTGATGAAGCAGGCGGCGGAGGAACAGTGGCCGCTTACGGTGCACGACTGCAGCAACCGCACCAAGTTTGCCCGGGATATCAATTTAAGAGCGCATGAAGGCGGGTGGTTTGGCGCCAGCTCCTGGGGCATGGAATTTGATCAGATCCCCTATGCGGCATTCCTCCCCGTTTTGGAGGATGAAAGCTTCTCTTTCCTTGAGGAAGAGGAGCTGCCCGTTGGCTACCGTCCCGGGGATATCGTGCTGTGACCGGGATGGAAGCGCCCGAAAAAAAACGTGCATCCCAAACTCCCATTTGGTTTGCCCCCATGGAAGGGCTTACCGATGCGGTGTTCAGAAGGGCGCACTATGAGCTTTTCGGCGGGGCGGCACGCTACTATATGCCCTTTGTGAGCCTCAATCAGAACCTGTCGCTGAACGGACGCGACCGGCATAACGTGCTGCCGGAATACAACCGGGGGGTGCCCTGTGTGCCCCAGGTGCTGACCAAAGAGGCCTATCAGTTCCTGTGGGCGGCCAACCTTCTGGGGGATTATGGTTATGACGAAGTGAACCTCAATGCTGGGTGCCCATCCGGCACGGTGACTACCAAGGGCAAGGGCGCGGGACTGCTGCGGGATGCGGACAGTCTGGACCGGCTGCTGGAGGAAATATGCTCAAAAAGCCCCCTGCCGGTATCGGTGAAGACCCGGGTGGGCTTTGAAAACACCGGTGAATGGGAAAAGCTGCTTCAGGTGTATGCCCGCTACCCGCTCAAATATGTGATCGTTCATCCCCGTTCCTGCCGGGGAGGATATGCTCCCGGAACGATCGATCCTGCCTGCTGGCAGGCGGCTGCCGAAACGCTGGGCGAACGGGCTGTGTATAACGGCGACCTTTTTTCCGCGGCGGATATGGAGAAGCTCCTTTCTCTCAGCGATTGGAAAGGCCCCCTCATGCTGGGGCGGGGCCTGGTGGCCCAGCCTGCCCTGGCGCGGGAAAACGCGGGCGGGGAAAAGCTGAAAAAGGAAGGGTTGGCCCGCTTTCACGCAGTTCTCAGGGAAGGATGGCGGCAGCTTTATGATGAGAACGTCACCTTCATGAAGCTGAGGGTGGTGATGAAGCACACCGCGCTGTGCTTTGAAAATGCCGGGAAAGCGGAAAAAAAGATACGCCATGCCAAACGCCCGGAGGAATTGATGGAGGCGGAAAGAATGCTGTTTGACAGCAGTACACTGAAACGGGAGCCCTGCTTCATCCCCGATGAGCTGAGAGGAGAGCTGTAACGGGGTCCATTCACGGCCCGGATGCGAAAATACCCTGAAAAGAGAGGAACACCATGATTTTTTTGCCCTGTTTTCACTTTCCTGATGAAGATGATGAAGCGGCCGCCCTGCATCATGATTACCGAAGCAAAATGACCTGCTTTTCCAGCATGTATCCCTTCGGCGTGCTCTCTAAAAAGGGCCTGTACCGGATGGAGCTGGAGCCGGTCACTCTGCTTTACGGCGGCAACGGTTCCGGAAAAAGCACCGCGCTCAACGTGATCGCCGATGTGCTGGGCCTGAAACGGGACACGGCCTTCAACCGTTCGGATTTTTTTGAGGCTTACAGCCGGCTCTGCTTTGGCGAATATCGGAAAAACCCGGCGGAAGGCCGGGTGGTGACCAGTGATGACGTGTTTGATTATATGCTCAGCGTTCGCGCGGCCAATGAGGGGATCGACCGCCGCCGGGAAGCGCTGTTTGAGGATTACTGGTCCGATCGGCGGGCAGGCTTTCAGGTGCGCTCGCTGGAGGATTTTGAACGCCTCCGGCAGGTGAACCTGGCCCGGTCCCAAACGCCCTCCAAATATATGAAGGCGCGGCTGATGGAAAATGTGCGGGAGCAATCCAACGGGGAAAGCGCGGCTTTTTATTTTACCAGCCGCATCCGGGATAACGGCCTCTACCTGCTGGATGAACCGGAAAACAGCCTTTCGCCCGTGCGTCAGATTGAGCTGGCGGAATTTCTGGAGAACCAGGCGCGGTTTTTTGGCTGTCAGTTTATCATTGCCACCCATTCGCCCTTTCTGCTTTCTATGCGGGGGGCGAAGATTTACGATCTGGATGCCGAGCCTGCCGCGGTGTGTCGCTGGACGGAGCTGCCCGCTGTTCGCGCGTATTACGATTTTTTTAAAAAGCACGCGGAAAGCTTTGAAAAAACAGGAAGCGCCCTCGAAGAATAAAAAGGGAACGGATGCGGCTGAGGCGCTTTCCTAAGCGGGAAAGCCAGGTTTCAACGCAGGGCATGAGCGGGCGCGGCCCGGAACAAAAAAAGGCGGAAAAGCCGTGAAGGCTTTTCCGAACCTTTTACCGCATTTCCGATGGATGAATGATCCGTCAAAAACGCTGTGTTGATGAAACATGACGCGAATCAGAGTATGATCCCCGGGATAGATGATACTAACGCATACACATAATCATAAGTTAGAGGGTCGGTAGACGTCTTGGCCATAGCATAAAACCCGTTGATAGCATCTGTAGCGCCTGGGTTTTTGCTCAAAAGATTGTTATACAGGCTATTGATTGCTTCCTCATCTTCCTTAGTTGCGAAGTAACCACCGGCAATCTTATCCAGCATCTCGTCGTTCAGTTCAACTTTCTTGTTCTCCATGATTGGTTCCTCCTTCAATTTTTTGTGTTAACAGGATCTTCTGAAGCGATCGGGGAAACCGGGGAAGATCTCCTTTCGGGGAAGCGCTTCAGCTCATCCTTGTTACACTCTATTATACGGGATAATCCCGGCGGGGGCTACTGTTTTTTTAAAAGTTTTTTGGAAAAATTGGAAGGAAGATCTGAAAGGAGATACCGGGAGAAGGAAGGCGTGAAACAAAAGAATGGAACACTGCGGCTACGACGGCGTGAATTTGCTGAACGCCAGCGGTGAAAGCGCGGGACAGTCGGCGCCCTACCTGCACATTCACATTATCCCCAGAAGAAAAAACGACGGTGTGGATGCCTGGCCGGTGTTTGAGGGCGCAAAGCAGCAAACGGGGCGGATGTGGGAAAAGCTCCGGATGGAGTGATGTGAAAGCGGGTCGTGACAGCATCGGCAGGGAAAACGGGAGTCAGAGGGGGCACGGGGAGGAACTTAGGCGCTGAGCGCGGCCATCCCTGACGGGAGTTATATGAGCTTCTCAGCTCTCCTGTGTGGATGGTGGCATTGCGCGCGTGCTTCCGATCAGCACCCCATAAGGGCCCTGTAATGAAGCGGAAAACCCCATCATGCCGGGTGTGGGCTTCACCCCCCTCCCCCCAATGAAAGGAGAAACGAAAATGAAACATGAAAAATTCCATTATTCTTCTTTGGAGCAAGTCCGGGAAAAGGCTTCTGCGCTGAACGCGTTTATCCCGCTGCAGCAGGACCTGTTCCCGCTGTTTCAGCCGCTCACACTGGACGCTTTGCGCGCGGAAAACCGCATAGTCTTTCAGCCCATGGAAGGCACGGACGGCACTCCGGACGGTGCGCCGGATGAACTGACCTGCCGCCGCTATGAACGGTTTGCCAAGGCCGGGCCGGGACTGATCTGGTTTGAGGCGGTCGCAACGGTGCCGGAAGGCCGGGCCAGCGCTTATCAGTTATATCTGACCGAAAAAAACACGGATGCTTTCAAGCGCCTCAATGATCACATCCGCGAGACCTCCATGAAGCTGAACGGTTACGCACCCATCCTGGTGATGCAGGCCACCAACAGCGGCCGTTATTCCAGGCCCAACGGAACGCCCGCGCCCCGGATCGCCTATTCCTGCCCGCCGCTGGAGGATACGCCTTTGCCTGAAGAATGCATCGTGAGCGATGAGGAGCTGCGCGTTTACGAGGCGGCCTATGAAAAACCCGCCCGCCTGTGTCAGAAGGCGGGGTTTGATGGCATGGATGTGAAATGCTGCCACCGGTATCTGGCCTGCGAACTGCTGAGCGCATATACCCGGAAGGGAGAGTATGGCGGCAGCTTTGAAAACCGCACAAGATTTCTGAAAAACTGCTACCGGGCGTCCCTTTCGGGCATATCGGGCGGTGATTTTTTCCTTACCTCGCGCATGAACGCCTATGACGGCTTTGCCTATCCGTATGGCTTTGGAGTGCGAAAGGGTGCTGACCTGGAGCCGGACATGACCGAGGCGATCCAATTGATCAATGAATTGAAGGAGGAGTTCCGCATTCCTCTGATCAACGTGACCATGGGAAATCCCTATAAGAACCCGCATGTGAACCGCCCCTATGACCAGGGAAATTACGTTCCGGACGAGCATCCGTTGGAAGGCATCGGCCGCATGATGAAGGGCGTGAGCGAGATCCAGCACGCGGTGGATGTGCCGGTGATCGGCAGCGCGTTTTCCTATCTGAGGCAGTTTTCTATGAACCTGGCGGCGGCCATGGTGGCAAACGGTCACGCCGCGATGTGCGGCTTTGGCCGCATGGCGTTTGCCTGTCCCGAATTTGTGCGGGATGCGAGGGAAAACGGCTGCATAGATAAAAACAGGGTGTGTCTCACCTGCGGCGGTTGTGCGCAGCTGCTGCGTTCCGGAAGGCCTGCGGGCTGCATTCTGCGCGACAGGGAGGTGTATCAGCTGTGAAGACTGCATTGGTGACCGGGTCCAGCCGCGGCATCGGGCGCGGGATCGCGGATCTGCTTTCAGAAAACGGCTACACGGTGATCTATTCCGCCACACGGGAGGAACGCCCCGCGAGCCTGAAAAAGGACGCGGATTACATTGCCTGTGACATTTCAAAGGCCTGCCAGCGGGAGGCGGCGGTGCGCTGTGTGCTGGAGCGCTACGGGCGGCTGGATCTGTTGGTGAACAATGCCGGGGTGGCTCCCCTGGAACGGATGGACCTGCTTGATATGACGGAGGAGAGCTTTGACCGTGTGCTGGGCATCAACCTGAAAGGAACGATGTTCATGTGCCAGCTGGCGGCCAGGGCCATGATCGAAGGCCTGAAACGGGATTTTCCCGATTACCGGCCCCGCATCGTCAATGTTGGCAGCATCTCCGCCTACACATCCAGCGTTTCCCGGGGGGAATACTGCATCAGCAAGGCCGGGGTGGGGATGGTGACAAAACTGTTTGCCGATCGTCTGGCTGCCGAGGGCATTCCGGTGTTTGAAGTGCGTCCCGGAATTATCGACACCGATATGACCCGTGTGGTGCATGAAAAGTATGAGCGTATGATCGCGGAGGGCTTGCTTCCGGTGCGCCGCTTTGGCAAGCCGGAGGATGTGGCTAAAATGGTTCTGGCCTGTGCCTCGGGCCTGCTGGATTACGCGGCAGGCCAGGTGCTGGACGCGGATGGCGGCTTTGCGCTGCGGAGGCTGTGAAAAAGATGAAGGAACTCAGCATCCGCACGGTGGTGGTGGGCAGCGGCTGCGCGGGCCTGAACGCGGCGGACACGCTGGCTGCCCTGGGGGAAAAGGACATTGCCGTTGTGACCGAAAACCTGCTTTCCGGCACCTCGCGCAACACCGGCAGCGATAAGCAGACCTACTACAAGCTGTCCCTGGCGGGCGATGACCCCGACAGCGTGGGCGATATGGCCCGAACGCTTCTTGGCAGCGACGTGAACGGCGACACGGCGCTGTGCGAGGCCGCCAATTCGGTCCGGTGCTTTATGAAGCTGGCGGCGCTGGGAGTTCCTTTTCCCACGAATGAGTTTGGTGAATACGTAGGTTATCAAACGGATCATGATGTGCGCAAACGAGCCACCTCCGCGGGGCCGCTCACCAGCCGTTTCATGACGGAAGCGCTGGAACGGTCGGTCAAAGCCAGAGAGGTCAAAATTCTGGAGCCCCTTCTGGCTTGCCACATTCTGAAGGATGAACAGGGCGTGACCGGACTTCTTTGCCTGGATACGCGGGAGCGCGGCTGGGTCCTGATCCATTGTGCGCACATTGTTCTGTGCACCGGCGGCCCGG
Source organism: Clostridia bacterium (assembly GCA_045617125.1). Classification (GTDB taxonomy): domain Bacteria; phylum Bacillota; class Clostridia; order Christensenellales; family Aristaeellaceae; genus ZC3RG03. Next base: position 22,676 of record JAZLIA010000071.1, read on the forward strand.
CGATGATCTACCGAAACAGCGTGTATCCTGAAAGTCAGTACGGCATGAGCGGCATGGCCTTTGAGGCCGGCGCTGCCGGGGCCAATCTGGATTGCTGGCAGTATGGGCTGGCATCGGTACGGTTTCGGTGGAATGTATCCGGCAGCTACCAGCAGGCCCTTCCGCGCTATGTTTCGGTGGATGCGGACGGCACGGAAAGGGAGTTTCTTGCTGAGGCTCTGGGCAAAACGGAGGCGGTTGACCGCGTGTTCCTCAAAGGCTACCAGTGGCCCTTTGACCCGCGAAGGGTGAACGGCTCCTCCATGGTGGATCTTCTGGTTCAAAAGGAGGAGGATGCGGGCCGCCGTGTTTATATGGATTACCTTCACAACCCGGTTGGCTATGACCCTTCCGCCCTGTCTGAGGAAGCGCGGAGCTACCTTATCAACTGCGGCGCTGACAAACCGCTGCCCATCGACCGCCTGCGTGCCATCAACGCGCCCGCGATCCAGCTTTACCGCAGCCACGGCATCGACCTGGAAAGCGAAATGCTGGAGGTGCGGGTGTGCGCGCAGCATCACAACGGCGGCATTGCGGTGGATGCCGATTGGCAAACCTGTGTGCCGGGGCTCTACGTGTGCGGCGAGGCGGCAGGCACCTTTGGACGCTGCCGTCCCGGAGGCACTGCGCTCAACAGCACCCAGGTTGGCTCCATGCGGGCGGCGGAGCACATTGCGCGCTTCAGCAGGCGCACGGTTTGCGGAAATGCGGAAGCGGAGCTTCCGCTCCTGCCGGCGGGAGACGCGAAGGACATGATCGGCAGGCTTCAGAGCAAAATGACCCGTTATGCCGCTTTCCGCCGGGATGAAGAGGGCATCCGCGCTCTTCTTGCGGATATTGAAAAAGCCTGTTCCGACACGCTCTGCTCTTCTTTGTCGGACCCGCAGCTGCCTGAACGCCTCCGTCTCAGGGATATGATGCTTACACAGCGGGAGGTGCTCAGCGCCATGCTGGAGAGCCTGAAGAACGATACCGGGGAGGGCGTGCTTTTGACCCGGAACGGGAAAAGCGAGCGGGTCCCTGCCCGTTTGCTTCCGGAACGCGACCTGTGGTTTGAACGGGTGTGGCATGCTTACAGGAATCAGGAGCCAGATCCCGCCAAAGCATGAAAGCGGGAAGCGCAGACAGAAAGCAGACCCGCACACGCTTCATGCAAAGGGAAGCGTGTGCGGGTCCGTTTATCAAACAGCGGCCTTCAAGAGGGGGTCACCGGTGAATGCTGCGGATGCCCTCATTCAGTTCACGGATCCATTTTTCGGCATCAAGGGGCGCGTCATCTTCCCTGCGGAATGCGCCAATGTGGATCGTCACCGCGATCTCCGTGCCGCCGAAGCACAACTTCTGATCGTTTTTTGCAGCCACCCGGCTCACGATCTCGTTGGCATGCTCCATTCCGTCCTGGGCGGTAAAGATGACAAATTCATCCCCGCCGATGCGCAGCAGGATATCATCCTCCCCACAGGCTTCTTCCAGGCGCTTGATCATTTCACGCAGGGCGGCATCGCCCGCGTCAAAGCCCAGGTTGTCGTTGATCCAGGAAAGGCCGTTCATATCGGCGCAAACATAGGCGTGGTTCTTTCTTTCCCGAAGGATATCATATAATTCAGTCAGGTCATAACGTGTGTGGATCATCGTGGGTGCCTCCTTCATATTCTTACTGTCACGGAGCGTCAGCTTTGGCGTGTGGCCAGTGAACCTGCGGCTTTTGCGGAATTCACTCGGATTGATCCCCCATACTTTCCGGAATCCCCGTGTGAAGCTTTCAGCATTGGAATAGCCGTATTTCAGTGAGATTGGCAAAATTCCATCCCCGGTCTCAAGCAGATCCTTTGCGGCGCGGGAAAACCTGCGCCTGAGGATATAATCGTTGATGGAGATCCCGAACGCATACCGGAACGATTTTTGCAGAGAGGAAATGGATACATAGCAGTGGTTTGCAATATCAGGAAGGCGTATCTCGCCTTCCAGGTGCTCCTCCACATAATCCAGGGCACGGAGCAGTTCCTCGGCCTTCAAATGCGCTCCTCCTTCCATAAGAAGTACCAGATCATCGATGACAACGATAATATAACATAGTCCCGGTGCGTTTTCCTGACTTTTTCTGTAATTTTCAAAACCTTTTGCTGTGAACCGGATTCCCTGTTTCTGCAGCGCTGGAGACCCTTCTTTGCCTGGCTGCCCGTTGAAACGCCGATCCATGAACGGCAGGAGGTGTTAGTGTGAGCGAAGAAAAGAATGTTTTGAATGATCAGGAACTGAAACAGGAAATATGCTTTCGGATCGTTTTTGCATAAGACAGAGCGAATAAATATTTTACCCCGTTCGGAAGCAGGCGGACCTGATCCCGAACGGGGCCTTTGGTGCGGTCATTCTTTTTCTGCAGCGGCTTTTTTGCCGCGTTTTCTTTCATAGAGCATTCTGTCCGCCGCTTCGACCATATCGGGAATGTTGTTGATGCTGTCAGTGCGGGGGGCGTAGCCGACAGAAATGTCAATGCTGAAGGGGCAGTGATTTTCCTGAACGATCCCCTGCAGCTCATCACGGATCTTTTCTTCCATGGAGCGAACCAGCGGTTCATCCTCAAACGGGGAAACAACGGCAAACTCATCGCCGCCGTAGCGTGCGACGAAGGAGCTTCGCGGCACGGTGCGCAGGATCGCGGAGGCGGTGTAGAAAATGGCTTCGTCTCCTTTTATGTGGCCGTAGCTGTCATTGATGTGCTTAAAATCGTCCACGTCGATCATCGTAAGCCAGAATTTTTCCTTGCTCATAAGCCTGGCATCGAGCAGCCGGTTCAGGGAAAAGCGGTTATTCACTTGAGAACCGGCATCGATCGTGACGGTCTCGCACATTCCGTGAAGCGTGACGAATACAAAAAGTACGGCAGCGGACAGGCTGCGGAACGGCAGGATCGGTCCCACATACACCTGCAGCAGCTGTGCGGCAGTCAGGAGAAGGGCATACAGGAACAGGAAACGCAGAAATGCGACCCGGGAGTGGAATTCTTTTCGGAAGGATTTAAGCAGGGCCATGATGCCGGAGAAGGCGATAAAGGCAATGCATATTCCCGTGAAAGGCACGTTCAGAATGCCGCGGATATACTGCGAATCGACCACCGAGAAGCACAGCCTGTGCAAAGGGGTGGTGATCGTGAATATACTCATCACGGCAAACGGAACCGCGCACAGAAGGATCCGCTTTCGGGACGCGGAAATGGGGGATTGCTGTTTCTTTTCAGAATAGATAAACCAGCTGTATGTTCCCAGGATGCTTCCAAGGGAATAGAGGATCTCGCTGATGTAATTCGTACTGTCTCCAAGCGGGAAGCGGCCATACTCTCTCAGGGCGAACATCATGTCCATGAAGGAGCAGAGAACGGCAAACCCCATCGTGAGCTTATAAAACAGCAGCTCAGACGAATGCTCGGCAGAACGGTTGGTGACAATGATGCAGTAAATGAGCAGAAAAACGCAAACAATGGAAATGACGCAGTATTGAATGCAGATGATCATGTCGGTGCCGGGGCCGGTCATGCTTTCCTCCTTTGTGTGTCGTTGAGTTCGCGCTGAGAACAGGTTTTTCAAATCAGGGCTTTTCCGGTTTCGGGAAATGGGACGGGATCAGAACTCCAGCTTTTCCAAAAAGAGCGCGATGATCTTTCCCAGATTTTCTGTCATCGCATCCGCCCGGGAATTTACGACCTCATCACTCAGAATCTCCGTTGATATGTCCGATGGTGCGGCGGTCACACAGGAGAGGCCGCACACCTGTATGCCCATGTGCCGCGCGGCGATCGCTTCAATGCCGGTGCTCATGCCCACCGCGTCCGCGCCGAGCAGGCGGAACAGCTTTGTTTCCGCGCAGGTCTCATAGCTGGGGCCTGTATCCTGAAGATACACCCCTTCCGTAAGGCTGACGCCGGCTTCCCGTGCCGCCACACGAAGAAGCTGCTGAAGCGCGGGGTCATAGGCATCCTTCATATCGGTGAAACGCTCGCCCAGCTCATCCAGATTGGCTCCGATCAGCGGGTTTGGCACGCCGTAGAGGATATGATCTGTGATCATCATGATCTCTCCGCACGTCAGGTCCTGGTTTATTGCGCCGGAGGAATTGGTGAGCACCAGGGTCTTTATTCCGAGCATGCCCATGACCCGAACCGGACGAACGACCTGAAGGGCGGAATAGCCCTCATAACAGTGCACTCTGCCCTGCATGATCACGACCGGCACACCGCTCAGATATCCGAAGATGAAGCGTCCTTCATGCCCCGGGGCGGTCGAGACCGGGAGCCCCGGCAGGTCCTGATACGAAATCACTGCGGTCTTATCCACTTTATCCACGAGGCTGCCCAGCCCGGAACCCAGAATGAGACCCACCTGGGGCTCAAAATCGGTTTTTTCGCGGATCTGCTCCACGATATTCCGGAGCAGCTCATATTCAAAGGCGGTATCGGTCACCGGTGCTTTCATGGCGGCATAGGTTTCCGCTTCGGGCGGGGGAGATAAGCGATCTGTTCCCTCCGCAAGCGCGCTTCCGCTTCCGGCAAGGAGAGAGAGGCTGATCAGGGCGGTGATACCTTTCAGTGCGATTCGTTTCATGTTGGTCTCCTTTCAAAATGGTCGGTCTTGTCTTGTGTTGCTTTTGTGAGCCTTTGTCCCGTTCACGGATGCGTGTGCCGCCTTTCTGTGCACGGGGGCTTATCTGATGCTGATGTTGACGCCGTTGACCTCCACGCCGTCCTCTGCGCGGATCAGGATGTATTTAAGCCCGTCGATCACCCGGGTCTCCACCAGGTCGCTGCGTTCCGGAGACACGCGGATCACCACATCCGGGGTGCGCATTTCAAACTGACGGGGCGGGGCGATGTTTACTGCAGGCATGGTGGCGGTGAGCCCCAGATTTTCCTGATAGCTTTCCCGGAACGCTTCCACTTTTTCCTCGCTCACGCCGCTTTCGCGGAGGGTGTCGGAAAGATCGTTCAGGCTGATCACGGGCGGCTCCGGGTCCTTCTCCTCTTTTTTCACTTCCAGGGAGCGGATCACCTTATCCTGCACCGCCTGCACCACCTCGCAGGAGCATTCGTCCTGCAGGCTGTTTTCGAGCAGGTTTCCGATCAGCTGCTTCTGTTCCTTTGCGGGCGGGGGAACGGGGGTGCCGAACACCGCATCGATCAGGCTTTCCCGGTTGTCTCCGGTATCCTTTGTGTAGAACAGGGCTTTGTAGATATCGGCTCCGCCCTCTTCAAAGGCGGGGAACATGAAGCCGCAGGAGGGGGCCTGCACGATGAAATTGCCGTCGCCGGCATGGAAGCTGTTTTCCTCGGGAGTGTAGACCAGGCCGCCCGACTGCAGCTTCACCGGGCATATCGCGCACAGAACGTAGCTGAAAAGGTTGGTGGCGGCATCCTCCTGCCTGGAACCGTCGGTATGGTGGTGAGGCACGTCGTAGGTGTCGTGCAAAAGAAGGATCACGTAGCAGCCCTCCCCCTCGTAGGAGGAGCGCACCTTGTCAAAAAAGTAATCCAGGCTGGAATCGTCCTGCAGTCGGGTGTCCCGAAGGGCGGTGAGAATGCGGTGCTCGGGGCCGTCCATCACCTGTTCGGGGCTGAATTCGGGATAGATCAGGTTCTGCCCCTCCATGCCGGAAAACAGCTTTTTGAAAAGGGAAAGGTAAAGGGTCTGATCCTCCTTGCCCATGTTCACCATGGGTTCGTTAAAATAGCATACCGGCTCCTTTTCATCGTTCACAAAGCAGCCGCGAATGCAGGTGATATGGTTTTTATCCGGGTTCAGGCGTCTGCGGATGGGCGCCATGTCTTTTTTGTTCATGCTGTGTTTTTCTCCTTATGAAGGATATGTTTTTCAGTCTTTTCGGTTTTGCGCATCAATGTTTTCTAATGTGTTCAGACGTTTGATGAACATGCAGTCGCCGAATGAGAAGAAACGGTAGCGCTTTTCAACTGCCTCCCGATATGCGCTCAGAGCCGTTTCCCGGCCAATGAAGGCCGAGATGAGCATGAGCAGGGTGCTTTCCGGCAGATGAAAATTGGTGAGCAGGGCATCCACTGCCCGGATGGGAACACCGGGGGTGATGAAGATCTGCGTTTCACCGCTTCCGGGGCGGATCATTCCGTTTTTGTCGGCCACGGTCTCCAGCGTACGCACGCTGGTGGTGCCAACGCACACCACGCGGTGTCCGCTGCGGCGGGCGCGGTTGATGCGTTCGGCGGCTTCCTCGGTGACCTCATAGTATTCCGAATGCATCAGATGGTTTTCCACATTTTCTTCTTTCACGGGTCGGAAGGTGCCAAGGCCCACATGCAGCAGGATGGGAACGATGTCGATGCCCTTGCCGCGTATCTTTTCCATCACCTCGGGGGTGAAGTGCAGCCCGGCGGTGGGGGCGGCGGCGCTGCCCTCCTGTTTGGCATACACGGTCTGGTACCGGTCAGGATCCTGCAGTTTTTCGTGAATATAAGGGGGCAGGGGCATTTCACCCAGCTGATCCAGCAATGTTTCGAACACGCCTTCAAATTCAAACGTGACGATGCGTCCGCCCGCGGAGGTGGTGTCGCCGATCACACAGTGCATCAGCCCGTCTCCAAAGGATACCCGCACGCCTTTTTTAAGCCGCCGTCCGGGGCGCACCAGCGTTTCCCACTCCGTTTGGCTGATGCGGCGCAGGAGCAGCACCTCCACCGGCACGCCGGTCTCTTCCTTCATGCCCAGCAGCCGCGCGGGGATCACCTTGGTCTCGTTCACCACCAGCACGTCGCCGCTTTCCAGCAGATCGGGAAACTCGTAAAAAATATGGTCTTCCCTTTCGCCGGTGAGGCCGTCCACGGTCATCATACGGGAATGATCGCGGGGCTCCATGGGCGTTTGGGCAATGAGTTCTTCAGGCAGGTCATAGTAAAAATCACTGGTCTTCATAAAAGCCTCCGGAATGGAGAATCAAGATCATTCGCTCAGGCCGCGGAAGCCCTTGCCCACGATGTGGCTGCAGGCCGCGACGGTCATAAAGCAATGGGGATCGCTCTCACGCACAAATTTCTGCAATTGCAGCGCCTGGCTGCGGTTCACCACCGTCATGATGGAGGAACGCTTTTCCTGCGTGAATGCGCCTATCGCTTCGCTCACGGTGGCGGAGTGATGAAGGGTGTGCATAATGTAGCTGCAGATGGGCTGAGGATCGGCTGTCACGATGGTGAACACCTTGTAGGTGCGAAGGCCGTCCATCACGTAATCCACCATCACGGCCTTGATCAATAATCCTGTGATGGAATACAGCCCGGTCTTTACGTCAAAAACGAATACGGAGAGGAACGCGATGATGAAATCGCTGTAAAGCAGCGCGGCGCCGATGTTGGCATGAATGTATTTTTTGATCAGCATCGCAATGATATCGGTGCCGCCCGAGGATGCCTCCGCGTCAAAAAGCACAGCGGACCCGACTGCCGGCAGCCCTACCGCAAAGAGCAGCTCCAGCAGGGGCTGATCGGTGAGCGGGGCGGTGAGGGGAAGCACTCTTTCCAGCACCCAGGTGAGTACGGAGCTGAGCAGACTTACATAAATGGTTTTCACCCCGAACTGGGCTCCGAGAAACAGGAGACCCACCAGGATCAGGATCCCGTTCAGGATCAGGTTGGCCGTGGCTGTGGTGACGGAAGGCATCAGCTGATTGAGCAAAATGGAAATGCCGCTGACGCCGCCGGTGATGAAATGATTGGGAAATTTGAAAAAATAGATGCCCACGCACATGAGCAGCGTGCCCAGGTTGAGCTTCAGCCACTGCGAAAGCTGTTCCTGATCCGGCGGGAAGCGGAAAAGCTCCCGCGCAGAGGCGGAAAAGGCTTTGAGATCTTCCTTTTTCGTGCAAATCATCTCCCATTTATGGCGATCCGGAAAAGCTTCCTTACAGGGAACCGGCCATGGAACGAAGCGCCAGGCGGATCAGCTCATCCGCCTGTGCGGATTGGCCTTTCACCGCGGAAACAGCCTTTGCGGCCTCGGAAGCGGAATAGCCCAGGCTCTGCAGCGCCATGATGGCTTCGGAAACCCCGTCCTCCGGCACGGTGCTGTCCACCGTGACGGTGACGCCGGAAGCGGCCATTTCCTCGGGAGACACCCGCTCCTTGAGCTCCAGAGCAATGCGCTGGGCGGTTTTTTTGCCCACGCCGGGAGCCCGGCTGAGGGCGGTGATGTCGCCCGTGAGAATCGCAAGCTGCAGATCCCTCAAAGGCATGCTGCTCAGAATGCCCAGAGCGGTGCGGGGGCCGATGCCGCTTACCGAGGTGAGACGGGAAAACATCTGTTTTTCCTCCCGGCTGTAAAAGCCGAACAGCTCCATCGCATCCTCCCGCACGAGCAGCAGGGTGTATACCTTCACATGCTCGCCAACGGGAGGAACGTTCTGCAGGGTGTTCATGCTGCAGCTCAGCTGCCAGCCCACCCCCATTACATCCAGAATCAGCTCGTTCTGGTTCTTTTCGGCAACGGTACCGTCCAGATAGGCGTACATCGGTGCTTCTCCTCCTTCATGAAATGGGCACTGCCGTTAGCGGCCGGGTCGGTCACTTCATCAGAAACTGCTCCCGCATCACGCCGGAGCTTAAGTGGGTGAAAGCGCAGGCGACCGCGTCGGCTGCGTCATCGGGGCGGGGAATATCATCAAGCCCCAGCAGGATCTTTACCATGTGCTGCATCTGGTGTTTGTCGGCATTGCCGTAGCCCACCGTGGCCTGCTTGATCTGCATGGGGGTATATTCGAAAATGCGGTCGGTATAGAGGCTGCAGGCAGCGATCGCCACCCCTCTGGCGGCTGCCACATGGATGGCGGTGGTGACGTTGTGGGCGAAGAACAATTCTTCAAAGGCAACCTCGTCGGGGCTCCACAATTCCAGAATCTCTCTTACGCCGGTGTGGATCATGCGCAGCCTTTCCGGAATGGGCATGCCTGCCGGGGTGATCACGCAGCCGTATTTGAGCAGATGAAACCGCCCCCTGTCACCCTCCAGAATGCCGTAGCCCATCGTTGCCAAACCGGGATCGATGCCCAGAACCTTCATCACAGTGCCTCCTCAAAACCTGCGTTTTTTCAGCCGGGGCCGATAAAAACGCATCCTGTATTATATTGCAAAGGCGGTGTAAAGTCAAATTTCCAAGGGGTTTCCAAAAACAAACGGGGTGAGGCCCCACAAGGGGCAGCCGCCGGGGAAAGTTGGGGC
>JAZLIA010000072.1:0-15385 GCA_045617125.1 Clostridia bacterium
TGTTGGGTTTTTAAAATGAGCTTAGTATCAGATAAGATGATCAGGCCTATGTTTTTTAGCAGATAACTCCCCTCCAGCCAAGCATCATTTCCAATACGGTATTCTTTACTTTCTCGGTAAGGATGCCCTTTCGCCAAATAAAATCCGCTAAAGAATAGTAATAGTCGCACCACTCTTCCCTGTCCGATTCGCTGAACATCTCCTTGCGAACGTATTCATCGATCTTCTGAAGAGCCGTTTCCACATCGTAATAATAAAAGGCTGCCTAATATTCACTCTTCAGGTCCCATGCCGTATCATTGCCGGTGATGCTTGTGCTCCAGGCTTCCATATCGCAGCGAGCTCCTTTTATCTGAAATGATCCGTTATGAGAATTGCACTGTCATGGTTGGCGCATCCTGGCTTTCATCATTACTTTACCTGTACCTGCGCATTGCCGTTTGAAAGGTCGATCCCGAAAATCTGATACACGGCAGCAGGAATAGCCGGCCCATATTTATACTGGAATTTCTCACAACCGATATCCGCGGCATTCATACCGCTGTAATTTCCCAGAACGAACTTGGGAAGGGAGTCATCAAAGCTTTCTGCCTGATACGGAAGTCCAGTGCAGATCAGGGCAATACGCTCTGTTTTCGCAAGAGACAGAAGCTCCCTCGGTATCCTGTTCAGCCAGTGGGCTTCATCATGCATCACATCCGCCAGCTGTTCGGAGCCAATGATGAGATAATCAGCCTTTTCAAGGCTTTCAAGCATTTCATCCGACAGCTCATCCAGCCCCTGATAGCTGAGCACCTCAGCATTGAGCGATTTGCCGTTTTTTTCCATGCATTTGATCGCGTGCTGAACACTGCAGCACTCGTTTTCGTAGGGCATGAAGAAAACCGTGCGATGCTGGTCATTGGTTCCGAAGGCTTCAAACTCACCGCTGCACAGATATTTTACACAGGCATCCGCCAGGCGGCGTTCGATCTCTCTGTTTTCTATTCCTCCCACCAGTGTAGCCGCAGCTTGTTCGGCAGCATCAACGTCATAATGATAATCTGCATCCAGTATGCCGCAGTTGATCTTCATCTCAAGCACTCGAATAACGGCATCATCAAGCCTTTTTTGCGAAAGCTCACCGCTGTCCAGTGCATTTTCGATCGTCTCATACAGTTCCTGCAGTAAAGGAACATCCAAAGCGGAACGAAGAATGACCGGCATACACAGCATATCCGCACCGGCATCCAGTGCCATAACAGCGGCCTCGCTGGGACCGAAATGCATTGCAATGGCATCCATATCCATATCATCCGTAAGCACAACGCCTTTGAAATTCATATCCCCCTTCAGAATGTCCGTGATGATGCGTTTGGAAAGCGTGGCAGGAAGATAGATCGTCTCTCCGCTCTTCTTGGAAGTAAACCGAGTGTCATCCAGCGCAGGGAACTGAATATGAGCGGTCATGATCATGGGAATATTGCTGCTGATCAGCTTCCTGAAAGGCACGGCATCCCTGCTGAGCCATTCTTCCCTGCTGGCGCTTACAAGCGGGAGCCCGGTGTGGGAATCCGTCCCGGTATCACCGTGCCCCGGAAAATGCTTTGCACAGGCGATGATCTGCTGGGATCGTATGCCCTTCGCCATCGCCTCCGCCATGTCCGCAGTGATATCAGGCGTCCCGGAGAAAGAGCGCATGCCGATAACAGGGTTCTCCGGATTGCTGTTGACATCCGCAACAGGGGCAAAATCGCAGTTGATCCCAACGGCTTTCAGCTCGCTTCCGAGAACCTGTCCTGCCTGATAGGCATTGTCAGTATTTCCGGTAAAGCCAATGGCCATGCTGCCGCTGAGACAGGTGCCGCTTCCAAGCCTCGTCACACTGCCGCCCTCCTGATCAGCTCCGATCAGCAGGGGCAGATCACCGCCTGCCACGGCCGCCTGCTGAAGCTCATACGTAAGACGGGTAACAAGTTTCGTATCCGTGCAGTTTTCCCCGAAAAGGATGATGTTGCCGATGTGATAGTCCGAAATGATCTCCCGTATCTCATCATTCAATTCGACAAGCGCTTTGGGCTCGGGCTCTGCCGGGGCTGTGACCTCGTTCGAGACCGCCATATCGGTGTTTTTTTCAGTTTGTTCTGCCTTGAAAGCATCTGCTTCCTCCCGCGTGGTCCATTTTCTGAAATCCATCAGAATGACCTGGCCGATCTTTTCTTCTGTGGACATTTTAGAGAGCAGCAGCCTGGCCCTTACCGCAGGGGTCCTGAGCAGAAACAGACCTGCCGCCACACACAGCACCACAACCAGAAGCAACAGTACGATCTTTCTTTTTATGTTCTTCTTATTCTTATCCATCATGCACTATCTCATCCTTCTATTTTTCAACCAATATGATCATCAAGCATTGCAGATTGATTATAGCAATCAATACTCAAAATGTCAAAAAAGAACAGATCCTATTTCTTTCGGTTATCCATATACTCATGTGTCAGAATATCCTTAAGAACAAGCATGGCGTCAAGATCGGAATAACCGTATTCATCGTGAAGTTTCGTAAGAAGCCTTCTGATCTCACATGCATAAGCCGGGATATCCACTTCAGACTGATAGGTCTTCAGAACAGGATACTTACCGCTCCAGGCTTTTGTCCAGTCCGTTTTTTCGACATTTTCTTCCGTTGTGTCCTTTATGATATCTTCAATCGTTTTCATTGCTGCCTTACCTCTTCCTCCGTTTCCTATCACTCATGTCTCCCTGTGCTGTTCACTTTCAAAACAAGGAGATCTGTCCCCTGACATTCAAGAACATTGTAGCGTCTCATTTTTAAGAAATCAAGACGTCTCCGAACCTCAACAGGACCACCGGTTGCGGAATTGAAGCGACAAAAAATTGCAGCCGCTTCGGCACGGCAAGTTAAAAGAAGCCATTAACCAGGCTAATCACCTGATCAATGGCTTCTCTGATTACTTATTTACAGTCCTCCTCGAAAGCGGTCCATTTTCCGATAGAAAACGTGTAAACCTTATAGGAATTTAAGCATTCGCACTATCCTTGATCGCGGCCTGAGCAGCAGCCAGACGGGCGATAGGAACACGGAACGGGCTGCAGGACACATAGTCCAGGCCGATCTTGTGGCAGAATTCCACGGAGGAAGGATCGCCGCCGTGTTCGCCGCAAATGCCGACATGCAGCTTGGGATTGACGGGACGGCCCAGTTCGATGGCCATGTTCATCAGCTTGCCAACGCCGGTCTGGTCCAGACGGGCGAAGGGATCAGATTCGAAGATCTTGGTGTCATAATAGGCGCCCAGGAACTTGCCGGCATCGTCACGGCTGAAACCGAAGGTCATCTGGGTGAGGTCGTTAGTGCCGAAGCAGAAGAAGTCGGCTTCCTTGGCGATCTCATCAGCAGTCAGCGCGGCGCGCGGGATCTCGATCATGGTGCCCACTTCGTATTCAAGCTTCACGTCAGAAGCAGCGATCTCGGCATCGGCGGTTTCCACGACCACGTTCTTGACAAACTTGAGTTCCTTGATCTCGCAAACGAGGGGAATCATGATCTCAGGCTTGATGTCCCAATCGGGATGAGCCTTCTTCACGTTGATGGCGGCACGGATCACGGCTTTGGTCTGCATCTTGGCGATCTCAGGATAGGTGACAGCCAGACGGCATCCGCGGTGACCCATCATGGGGTTGAACTCATGCAGTGAAGCGATGAGGGTCTTGATGCTCTCAACAGACTTACCCTGGGTCTTCGCCAGAAGCTCGATCTCTTCTTCCGTGGTAGGAACGAATTCATGGAGAGGAGGATCCAGGAAGCGGATGCATACGGGATATCCTTCCAGAGCTTCGTAAAGCTTTTCAAAGTCGCTCTGCTGATAAGGCAGGATCTTGTCCAGAGCCACTTCGCGCTCTTCAACGGTGTCGGCGCAGATCATCTCGCGGAACGCGGCGATGCGGTCGGCTTCGAAGAACATATGCTCCGTGCGGCACAGGCCGATGCCTTCAGCGCCCAGCTCACGGGCCTTCTTGGCGTCACGGGGAGTATCCGCATTGGTGCGGACCTTCAGCTTGCGATACTTGTCGGCCCAGGCCATGATGCGGCCGAATTCGCCGGCGATGGTGGCATCCACGGTGGGAATGATGCCGTCATAGATCTTGCCGGTGGTGCCGTCGATAGAGAGGAAGTCGCCCTCATGGAAGGTCTTTCCAGCCAGAGTGAACTGCTTGTTTTCTTCATCCATCGCGATGTCGCCGCAGCCGGATACGCAGCACTTGCCCATGCCGCGGGCCACAACGGCAGCGTGAGAAGTCATACCGCCGCGAACGGTCAGGATGCCCTGAGCGCTCTTCATGCCGGTGATGTCTTCAGGAGAGGTTTCCAGACGGACCAAAAGCACCTTTTCGCCACGGTTGGCCCATTCTTCAGTGTCTTCAGCGGTGAAGACGATCTTGCCGCAGGCAGCTCCGGGAGAAGCGCCCAGGCCCTTGCCGATCGCTTCAGCCTTTTTCAGCACGGCAGCGTCGAACTGGGGATGCAGCAAGGTGTCCAGGTTGCGGGGGTCGATCATCGCGACGGCTTCGGCTTCGGTCTTCATGCCTTCGTCCACCAGGTCGCAGGCGATCTTCAGAGCAGCCTGAGCGGTACGCTTGCCGTTGCGGCACTGCAGCATGTACAGCTTGCCGTTTTCAACGGTGAATTCCATATCCTGCATATCGTGATAGCGGTCTTCCAGGATCTGGCACACCTTCACGAACTCTTTGTAGGCCTCGGGGAACTTCTGTTCCATCTCGTTGATGGGCATGGGGGTGCGCACGCCGGCGACCACGTCTTCGCCCTGAGCATTGAACAGGAATTCGCCCATCAGCTTCTTTTCGCCGGTGGCGGGGTCACGGGTGAAGGCAACGCCGGTACCGGAATTGTCGTTCAGGTTGCCGAACACCATGGGCATAACGTTGACAGCGGTGCCCCAGGAATAGGGGATATCATTGTCGCGGCGATACACATTGGCGCGGGGGTTGTCCCAGCTGCGGAACACGGCACGGATGGCGCCGTCCAGCTGCACGAGAGGATCGGAGGGGAAATCTTCACCGATCTTGGACTTGTATTCGGCCTTGAAGCTCTGCGCCAGATCCTTCAGATCGTCAGCGGTTAATTCCACGTCGAACTGAACGCCCTTTTCAGCCTTCTTTTCGTCGATCAGCTGTTCAAAATACTTTTTGCCCACTTCCATAACGACGTCGGAATACATCTGGATGAAGCGGCGATAGGAGTCATACACAAAGCGCTCGAACTTGGGATCAGGATTGCCCTTGATCATCGCGGCGCAAACTTCGTCATTAAGACCCAGGTTCAGAATGGTATCCATCATGCCGGGCATGGAAGCACGGGCGCCGGAACGAACGGAAACCAGCAGGGGGTTGTTCAGGTCGCCGAACTTCTTGCCGTTGATCTTTTCCATTTCGGCAATGTTCTTCTTGATTTCGGCCATGATATCATCATTGATGGTGCGGCCGTCCTCGTAGTACTGAGTGCAGGCTTCGGTGGTGATGGTGAAGCCCTGGGGCACAGGAAGACCGATGTTGGTCATTTCAGCCAGGTTGGCACCCTTGCCGCCGAGCAGCTCACGCATGTTGGCATTGCCTTCGGTAAACAGATAGACATACTTTTTCGCCATGGGATATCTCCTTTCGGATTTTTGATCAGAAATTCACAACAGCCTCCGGGTTTTTCCGACAGCTGAAATGCAGCCATTTCAGGCACATTCGATTTATTATACAATAGTTTTTTTCTGATGGCAAGAGTAAATAAGCCGCTTTTCAGCTCTCCCTGCCCTGTTTTCACGTTTATACGGGCCTTTTTCAGCAAAATGCAGTTTGGGGTCTTCCCTTCCCTGTTCATTTGTTGATAAAGTACAGCCCCACCAGGCAGATCACGACCCCCACCACTCTGGTCCAGGTGATCTTTTCGCCATAGAGCAGCAGCCCGACAAACAGCAGTATCACCGCCAGCACTGCTCCCTGCACCAATTGAGCGGTACTCACCGGCCATCCTGCACGGAAGGCGAAAATGTAGCCCACCTCCAGCCCCACGATCACAAGCCCCAGCACAAAAGGAGCCCAGTTGAGCCGGGAATATTCACGGGCAAGGTTCGGTTCCTTTTCAAGAAGAAAATACAGCAATAGCGAAACGCCCGCCCCCACCAGGTAGGTCACAGTCAGCGAAGCCAGAGGGCTCATTTCCTCCGGGCAGGAATGAGTGCAGATCTGATATACGGTGTTGGAAAGGATCACAAGCGCGATAGGCCAGATATACCCAAAGCTCATTTTGCATCCTTCCGCCTGCGAAGAAGATATTCATCCAGCTCCTTCTTCACACCGTCCGGCATATCGCGGGAAACCGGGCAGAAGGCCGCGCAGGCCATGCGCTCTGTAAACGCGCTGATAAAGGAAATATCCCGCAGCATCTGTTCCGGGCTCACCAGTTCCGTCACATCATAACGGGTGTGGATCGTGGACTGGCTGGGCGGAGCCAGCCTTGCAAAGGACAGGGCGGGCACACCGGCATCGGCAAAGGGAGTGGAATCGCTGGAATACACCCCGTTCCGTGCCTTGATCCCAAAGCCCAGTTCGGCAGCCATATATTCGATATAGTGCACCAGCTTTTCCTCCGCGCTGACACACGCGATGAAACGGCCCATATAGGTGCCCAGCATATCCAGGTTGATGTTGAGAAGAACCTTATCCAGTTCATCCTTGTGAGCCTTCACATAGGCTTTGCTGCCGAGCAGACCGCGTTCCTCACTGCCGCAGAACACGAAGCGCAGGGAATAATGCGGCTTGAGCTCCATCATTCTTTCCATCACGCCCAGCAATCCGATGCAGCCGGTCAGGTTGTCATAGCTGCCTCTGGAAAGCGGAGTGGTATCATAATGCGCGGAAAGCACGATGCATTCCTCAGATTCGCCGGGGATCTCTGCCACAGTGTTCCGGGATTCACCCTCAAATTCATCCTGCTTCACCGTGATGCGGGCCGTGGTCGGGGCCGCTTCCACAATACGGCGGGCCGTTTTCGCATTGATGTTCACACCCAGGATCTTGTTTCCCAGGGACACATGTGGTCTGAGCTCCTTATGATCAATATCCTCATCCGCAAAAAGGATGTTTCCGTCATAGGTGATGAACCCGACAGCCCCATGATCCAGCAGGTCCTGATACAGAAAGCGGCCCATGCCGGTATCCAGCATCACGATCTTCCCCTTCACCCTGCTCAGGGACGCCTTGTCCGTATCCGGAAGATAGAGAAAAGGAGCTTCCACCTCGCCCGAGCCGCACAGCTTGTAGCCCTTGCAGGGAACCTCTTCACCGTCCAGGAAAAGGTGAGCTTCATGCACCTTTGCCATTTCCACCGGGAAAGGCTCGATCCAGGCCTGCACACCGGTTTCCAGGCAGCAGTCCCTCAGGTATTCGGCCACCTTCATTTCTTCCGGGGTACCGGAGGTGTGCACGAAAAAGTTGTCCTTCATAATGCGCGTGATCTTTTCCGGTTTCATCTTCATTTCCTCCCTGCTTTGAATGATTTATTGATATCACAAGGCTTACACCAGCTCGATCTTCTTGTGTTCGCGGCTCTCGCGGTAGATGGAGAAACGGTTGCCAATGCACTGCACCGGCGCTGCATGCACCTGATCACACAGGGCCTGGCAGGCTTCCCTTGCCGTCATTTCGCATTCGCGCTGCACCGCGCATTTGATCAGCTCCCTGGCTTCCAGAGCATCCCAGGTTTCCTTGATTACCGCGGGTGTGATCCCGTTTTTACCAATATACAGCACCACGGGAAGCGTGTTGCACATGGAGCGCAGAAACGCCCTCTGCTTGTTTGTGATCTCCAGCATCATATTTCATTCACCTCAA
The DNA here is from genome assembly GCA_045617125.1 of Clostridia bacterium. Lineage (GTDB taxonomy): Bacteria > Bacillota > Clostridia > Christensenellales > Aristaeellaceae > ZC3RG03. Next base: position 7,900 of record JAZLIA010000072.1, read on the forward strand.
TCCACAAAATCAAATTCCATTTCGCCCATTCGGATGGTGCTGCCTTCATTGGCGCCCATTCTGCGCAGTTGATCGATCATCCCGCTGCGGCGCATGGTGCGGTGGAACCAGTTGAGGCTTTCCTCATCGTCAAAGTTGACGCTTTCCACCAGCATATCGGCAGAGGGACCTTCAATAACGAACACATGATCCTCCAGACGCACCTGATAACCGGAGGAAGTGAATTCGGGCAGCATTTCCTCCTCGGCATAGGGCTCCATCGGCGGCATTTCGGCAATTCGTCGGGTCACCTCATCCATCAGAGGGTCCAGCCCCTGGCGGGTGGCCGCGCTGATCGCAAACACCGGCGTTTTTCCGCCCACATGCTTAATCAGGCGCTGCAGGTTTTCCTCCGCTTCGGGCAGGTCCATCTTGTTTGCACAGATCACCTCGGGCTTCCCGCTCAGATCCCCGTACTTTTCCAGCTCCGCACGGATCTGATCGTAATCCTCCACCGGGTCCCGTCCCTCGCAGCCGGATACATCCACAACATGGATCAGAAGCCTCGTTCTGTCCACATGACGCAGGAAATCGTAACCAAGTCCCGCACCTTCCCCGGCGCCCTCGATCAGGCCGGGAATGTCGGCCATCACATAATCCTGCCCGTAGCGCTTCACGATGCCCAGGTTGGGCGTCAGGGTAGTGAAGTGATAATTGGCGATCTTGGGCTTGGCTGCCGTCACCACGGAAAGCAGCGTGCTTTTTCCCACGTTGGGATAGCCCACCAGTCCCACATCAGCAATGGTCCTGAGCTCCAAAGTGAATTCATGCCATTCGCATTTGATGCCCGGCTTGGCAAAATTGGGGGCCTGGCGGGTGGATGTGGCAAAATGCATGTTGCCCCAACCTCCGCGGCCTCCGCGCAGAAGCACCTTCCTGCGGCCCTTCTCATACATATCAGCCACCACGATGCCGCTTTCCTTTTCGCGCACCACGGTGCCAACAGGCACCTTCACGATCAGATCTTCCCCGGATCGTCCCACTCTTCTTTCTCCGGAACCGTCCGCGCCGTTCTGCGCTTCATACCGGCTGCGAAAGCGGAAGTCCATCAGCGTGTGCATATTATCATCAGCCAGAAGGATCAGATCGCCCCCCTTGCCGCCGTCGCCCCCATCCGGGCCGCCGTTCTGAACGAATTTTTCTCTGTGAAAGGATACGCACCCATTGCCGCCGTTTCCGGCCCGTGCAATAAAAGGCGCCTGATCAACAAATGAAGCCATAATTCTCCTCCGGCGCATACCAGCGCAAAGTAAGTATATCAGAAACCCGCAGGGTTTACAATTGTATTTCGCGTCCCATGCTGATATGATAGAAAAAGGAGATGATCAGAATGGAAGCCAAGGATCGCTATTTGGAGCTGGCAGCCCGGGCTGCCAACCGGGGCATTACCCTTTTTACACGGTTTCTTGACCTGAACGGTCAGAAGGAAGCGGTGATCGCCGCCCAAAAGGCCGGCTCGGGCTTTCGCCTTTTCGGAGGCGCTCCGGGCTGTGAGCGGCAGGTGATGGCATTTTACGGGGATGAAGAACCTGAAGACGCTCTTTACCCCATACGCTGTGTGCTGATCCGCCCCCGCGCGGCCCGGTTTTGCTCCCTGCCGGGGCATCGGGACATTTTAGGCAGCCTTATGAGCCTGGGCAGCGACCGGGAAATGCTGGGCGACATCATGATCGAGGAAAACGAGTGCCGTGTTTTCTGCCTGCCGGTCATGGTGTCTCAAATCGTGGAGGGTCTCACCCGGGCCGGAAAATGCGAGCTGATCTGTGAAGAATGTGCTTTGCCTGCCCATGCAGAAAAAAAGACCGAGGAGATCCTGCTTCAGGTCAATTCTCCCCGGGCGGATGCCGTGGTTTCTCATCTGTTTCGGCTGAGCCGTTCCGAAACCGACGCGCTTTTTGCTTCAGGACTGGTTTTGATAAACGATGCCCCCTGCCTGAAACCGGAAAAGCAGCTCTGCGAAGGCTGCATCCTGTCGGTGCGCGGCTACGGAAGGGCACAGTATCTGGGGCTCAGTTCCCTGAGCAAAAAAGGAAAGCAGAATGTAAAGGTGGCCCTTTACCGATAGGCTCATTCCCGGATCAGACGGTAATTTCCGCTTTTCAGGATGTTAAGCAGCTGATCCATGCCTGTGACCGGTTCTTCCGTCAGGATGCCGCCGCCGATGTATCCTTCAGGATCATGAAAATCGCTGCCCGAAATGCCGGGAAGGGACAGCTTTTCCGCCCAGAGCAAAGCCAGGTCGTTGTGGCTGTCATGGTTTTTGTGGGAGTTATATACCTCGATCCCATCCAGATGCCCGTCCCATTCGGGATTAAGCAGGGTCATTCCAAAGCGCATCGGATGCGCCTGATACACAAGGCAGCCCATCCCGCCCAGCTTTTTTGACAGCTCTCTGAACCGGAGTGGGAAGATCTCACCCAGGCTAAACAGCTTTTCTTCAGTAAGGCCAAACACCAGAAAATCGTTGGCAAATTCATCCACTCTCATTTCGGCGCCCAACAAGATATTCAGTTTTCCCCTGGCAGCGTCCCTCAGGGCGTGATAGCCTTCCAGGTAATACCGCATCATTTCTTCCCAGCCAATGCCGGACATCGTTTCAAAGGTCCACCGGTTCAGATGATTTTGCAGTACCACCGTAGTGTACCCTTTTTCCGTGAATCTTTTTACTAACGTTTCCGGATCTGCATGTGCACACCGGCTCACCGGAGAAGTGTGGGCATGCAGTTCTGTTTTATACAGCATTTTCTCACTCATCTCTGTTTCCTTTCCGTTCCGGCCTTCTGTTTCATCTTAGAAGCCGGTTGCTTCCCCCGTCTCAGTGTGATCATATGATATTCCGACCACGTGCCCACCCGTATCGGCATGAAGGTGGTGCCCACCCCGGAGCTGACCAGGATATCCGCCCCGTTTTCCCGCTTCCAACCGCTTACATAGCGGCTGCCGTATAGGCTGGAAGATTTAATCGGATGGCCAAACAGGGCCACCTGTCCCCCATGGGTGTGTCCGCAGAGCACCAGTTGAAAAAAGGGGGTTGGATGCACAGCAAAATAATCCGGCAGAACATCCGGGCTGTGGGTCAAAAGCAGGCATATATCCGCTCCGCTGGAAAGTGCATCCAACCGGTCCATATCGGCTTGATCCCGGTAACAGTCTCCGGTTCCGCACACGGTGAGCACACTGTTTCCCCTTTTGATCCTCACCGCGTCATTTTCAAGTATCCGGGCACCGGCAGCCTGCACACTGTTTTCCAGTAGTGCAGGATCAGCACATTCCCGGCTGTCATGATTGCCGCGCACCGCATACACGCCCAAAGGTGCGCGGAGCAGACCGGCGGCTTCTTTCCAGAATTGAGCCGCTGTGGGGCCATCCTCGCCGTAATCGCCGCCAAGCAAAAGCAGATCCGGGCTTTCGGCGGCGATTTTTTTGCACAGCTCACGCACCCGATCGGGACTGAAAAAGCAGCCAAAATGGATATCGGAAACAAACCCGATCTTGATCCCGTCAAGATCCGCAGGCAAAGCGGGGATCTCCTTTTCCTCCGCCCGCAGGACAAGCTTTTCCGCCCGCCGCACAAAGAACATTTTTCTGCCTGCCGGTATCCGATAAAGGATCTTTCCGATCAGTGATGACTTATGTGTTTTCGTCGATTCCCGTTTTACCACGCAGTTGCTCCTGTTCATGTTGATTGCCGCATCATTACAGATCCATTATAGCACCTGCCGCAGCATAAATAAAGAAATCAGAAACGGAAAAAAGGATGTACGCCGGAATACAAAGTCATTATCTTTTTTTATTTTGATGAAATCAATCCGAAAAAGGAGACGTCCTATATAGTGAAGACCACGAACAGGAGGCGATGCCAAATGACGGACACCCTGCGCAGGCCGGCAAGGGACACGTCAAAACCAGACATGGAGGCAATTCTCGCAGAGCATGGTGACCGGATCTTCCGATTATGCCTGCTCTATCTTGGCAATCGTACGCTTGCCGAAGACGCGTTTCAGGAAACGATGTTCCGATGCTGGCAGCGCTATGACACCTACCGAGGAGACGCACCGTTCGCTGCATGGCTGAGAAAGATCGCCATTAATGTATGCCATGATATCATGCGGACAGGATGGTTCCGCATCTGGAAAAAAAGCGATCCGGCAGATCAGATCTATGATCTTGCCGCTGAAGATCTCCCGCCCGATACATTTGTACGCGATGTCGTGGCAGCACTGCCGGGGATCTACCGTGAAATGATCGTTCTTCATTATTTTGAAGACCTGTCCACTCCGGAGATCGCGCAAGCGCTCTCCCTACCCAAAGGAACTGTATCGACCCGGCTGAAAAGAGCCCGGTCCATCATGAAGAAGAGATTGGAGAAGGAAAGTGAAACAAATGCGTGATGAAGAAATCAGCAGCAGACTCCGCCGGCAAATGGATGCTGTTCATGTTCCTCCTGACCTTCTCAGAAAAACGTTGATGAAAACTGTTGGAAAGGAAGAACCTGAAATGAAGAAGAAATTTGCTTTTTCGCCAGTATTGGCCATTGCCATCCTGATCATATCGATCTGCACCGCATTGGCAGCCGAATTCGGTTTTTTCTGGAATCATCCGCTGGAAAGCGAACTGGAGATCGACGACACCAACCGTGAAAAATATCAATCAGCCCATCTTCTGGCTGCACCTGGATTGTCTCAAACGCACGGCGGCATCACCATCAGCACGGATCAGTGTGTGGTGGATGAACATACAGCTTATATTTCCTTCCGTATCAGCGGATGGGACCTTGCGGAAGGCGATGAACCCGGTTTTGATATTGCAAAATGCTCTTTGGGATTGAACAGAGCCTGCTCCATCTCCAGTGCTTTCGCCTGTATCTGGTCTGACGAGGCACAAGCAGAGATATACGCAGATAATGATGGAAACCTGGTGTATTGCTTCTACATCAGCACTCTGCAAGAGTCGCTGCTTGGCCGTCCGATCCATATCGAGCTTGGCAACCCTGGCATCTATCGGAAGGATAAATCATTAGAGATCGATGTGATGGCCTATGAGACCTGGACCTTTGACTGGGAACTGACCGGCACTGAAGCCAATATCCGTTGGGAAAAGATAGAGCAGCCGATCGGAAAAACGGAATGGATATTGCGTTCTTTCTCACTGACACCGGTTATTGCAATCGTCACTCTGACGCCTCCAGCTAGCCTTACATATGATGAGAGCGTTGAAGACAAGATTCCTTATTTCCTTGGTGTAATGATGATGGATGGTACCGAGATCAGACTTTCCGGCATGGGCGGCAGAGAAGTATATGAGAATTCGTATCGGGAAATAGTATCTCTGAACCACATCATTGGTGATCTTGAGAATGTCCGGGAAATTTTGTTTTCAACCCGCGGCAGCAAGAGCATAACCCATGTCAGGTTGCCGGAAGCTAACGTTCATGCCGCGGAATAACATAAACCAGGAACTTTACATGGAACAAAAAGAGAGTGATTGCTGTTTTCTGCAGCTCTCACTCCCTTTTTCGTATGCTCAGATATGAAGCACCAGCTTCGCAATGGAAAAGTAAATAAGCAGCGAGCTCATATCCACCACGGTGGTAATGAGCGGACTGGCCATCAGGGCCGGGTCCAGCTTCAGCTTTTTTGCCAGCATGGGCATGCAGCAGCCCAGACATTTGGCAAGAATGATCGTACAAAACAGGGCGCTGGCCACCACAAAGGCGACCCACCAGTTATCGGTGTTAACGATGCGCACCCGGAGCAATGTAAACACGAAAAGCACCGCACCCACCATAATGGAAACGCGGAATTCTTTCCACAGAGCGCTGAAAAAATCCTTCAGCTCGATCTCTCCCAGAGAAAGACCGCGAATGATCAGCGTGCTGCTTTGGCTGCCGCAGTTGCCGCCGGTGTCCATCAGCATGGGAATGCAGGAGACCAGCACGATGCCCACTCCTTCAGCCCCGGTAAGCACATCCTCAAAGGAGGAGATGATAAGGCCGGTAAAGATCGCGATCACGGCCATGATAAGCAGCCAGGGTATACGGTTGACCGCCAGCCTGAACACGGAGGTTTTGAGATACTCGTCATCAGAAGGGGTCAAAGCGGCCATCTTTTCAAAGTCCTCAGTGTTTTCCTCTTCAATAACGTCCATCACGTCATCCGACGTGATGATACCCACCAAACGCCCTTCCTTATCCACAACAGGAAGGGTGAGCAGGTCGTACTTCCTCACCGTGTCCGCCACCAGCTCCTGGTCATCCGTGGTCACCACGGAAACGGGGTTCCTCTCCATCACTTCGCCCACAGTGAGTTTGGGATCGGAAAGGATCATTTTTCTAAGCGGCAGCGTTCCCTGCAGATGACGTTCCTTATCAATAATGTACAGAGTATCAATGGTAGCCTTGTCAATGCCCACCTTGCGCAGGATGGTCATTGCCTCAGAAATACAGGTGGAATTGTGGAACTCGGCATACTCAATGGTCATCAGGCTGCCGGCCGAGTTTTCCGGATACCGGAGAAACTGATTGATCAGGCTGCGGGTCTTTTCATCGGTGTTCTGCAGCACACGCTTCACCACGCTTGCCGGAAGCTCCTCCAGAAAATCCACCGTATCATCCAGGAACATATCGTCGATCAGGGAACGGATCTCATTATCCCCGATCGATTCGATCAGGATCTGCTGCTGATCGGCATCCATGTAGCTGAACACATCCGCTGAAATATCCTTGGGCAGGATGCGGAACACCACAAGCAGCTTATCCTTGTCCAGTTCTCCCATGAACTGGGCAATATCCACAGGATTGAGCATCATCAACGCGCCGCGCAGCTCGCCGTGACGGTTGTTATCCAGTAAACTGGTGAGACGTTTTACAACCATCTCCCATTCCATAACAAAAACACTTCCTTTCTGCCTTTTTACGGATCAACGCACAGAAAAAGCATCAGCGGTTTCCCTTCCAATGCTTATGCGTATGGCGTATGAGGAGAAAGTGTGCGCTTGAAAGCGGACGCAAACAGACACTGAGCCTTCAGGACCTCTGCGTTTCCGTTTCTTCTATGTCCTTTTCAGGGACGCCGATGAGCGTTCCAAAGACATGATCGCGGCACGCCTTCAACGCATTTATCGCCATCGCTCATCGACAATCACCCCCCGAAGCAAGATTTTTTCAAACCTTATAAAGTATAGGCTTTTCTTCCTTGCTTTGTCAATGTTTTCCGATTTTCTCAGATGATTTAAGAATTCCGCAACATTTCAGGTCAAACAGATCGGTTCACACATCATTCATATCATTCTGAGTCTTTCATGGTCACACGGCAAACGCACGAGTTAAGAAACTGTTAACAAATATTACAAATATATTACCAAAAGGATTTTACCCAAAGATATCGAAAGATAAAGAGGGGGTGAAAATCATGATGGAATACCTGGAAGGACTGACTGATCCAAGACA
>JAZLIA010000073.1:0-13110 GCA_045617125.1 Clostridia bacterium
AACATCCCGGAAATGAAGCCTATCTTCTGAAGAAAAAACCGGACGGAAGCTGGATGCTTTACGTTAAGCTCCCGGACGGGTGGACTGCCAATTATGCTTTTTTTGTCCAGCCCGCCTCGCCGGAAGAACTGACATACTTTAAACTCATTGCCATGGATCCGGACATTCCTTTCACACACGATGAGCTCTTTCATCTGCGCACGGAAGACGGGTACCGGCTTCTCCGGGGACGCACCCTCTGTATAAAAAGCTCTGCCGGAAAGATCGTACGTACGGTAGAGGAAGACGAACTTCCGGATGTCTATGCCCTGTTCGGTCTTACGTATCCTTATACCGTATATAAAACCTGACAAAACAAAAAAAGAAACTCTGCAGGGGAATGAACTTTATAGAAATGCATGATCCGGACAAATGAACTGACAATCTATGAAGGAAAACCGTTCGGTAATATCGTGATGAACACTGCTTACCGGGAACTGACCGGACACGGCTTTGTACCCGGAGACAGTGTAGATGTACACTTCAGCAATGGAATCGTTTTGGAGGATATCCCGTTTTTAAGCGGCTGCGTTTTGCCGGAAGGAACGATATGCCTGAACGCATATTCCGGGTTTGACTGGATCCGGGTCGAAAAACGATTCGGATCTGTCTGGGATCTCTGCCTCCTGACAGGAGCGGAAACCGGCAGGATCTTCCTTAACGGGCATGGGAAATATAAGATCCTTCAGGAAGCCTTTTGTATGGATTTCGCAACCTCCAGAGAAATGTATCCCAATGATGAGTTTTTTACGAATTATCGCTCCCTTTCCGGCGGGAAGATCCGACCGGGAAATATATACCGTTCCACTGCATCTTTCGACCCGATCCATAACGACGGCGATTATTATATCAGGCAAAAATGTCTGGACAGGCTTATGGAGCGGGATGGCATTCAGTTCGTGCTGAACATGACATGCGGCAGAGAGCAGGCGGAAGAACTCTTTTCCTCCGGGAAATATGACGGGTTTTATATCCAAAAGCTTTATGAGGAAGGGAAAGCCTTTTCCGTACAGTTGCCGTCTGATTATCCGGGAACAGAGTTCCGGAATTTACTTGCTGCGGCGCTTCGTACAATGATCACCCACACAGGGCCGTATCTGATCCAGTGCAGAGCAGGACTGGACAGAACAGGATTTCTCTCCTATCTTCTTGAGGCACTGGCGGGCGCAGACAGGAAGGAAACCACAGACGATTATATGCGGTCTTTTGAATGCCTTGCGGGATTGACCAGGGACAGGAACCGGAAACAATACGATCTTCTGCGTCTGTGCCAGGCAGACCGGATCCTGGAAATCCTGACGTACGGGAAAACTGTTCAGCGAAGTCTTTCGGCGATCCTTTCCTGCGGGGAGGGAATTCTCAAGGAAAACGAGCAGGATCCGATATATGCCGCAGACAGCCTTTCGGTCCCGGCAGCGAACTATCTGCAGGGATGCGGAATGACACCGGAGGAGATCGGTGAAATCAGGCAGCTCCTGGTTGAATCATTGCTTTGATGAAAATATTTTTACTGAAAGGGTATGGGATCAAGGAAAGAACGGGATCCTGAAGGAATGCGGCAGCATATGAAAGAATCAACAGATCGTTCCTACCGAAACGCATACACGACGGCGTTCCTTCTGAGAAGCTCCGGCATGATGACCGGCTTTATTGATGGTGTGCTCACAAGCGCCTTCCTCGGCGCGGAGTCGATGACTGCGTATGGGATCTCGACTCCGTATTTCATGCTGAACAGTCTCCTGAGTTATTCCTTCATCACAGGCTGCCAGATTCTGTGCACTTCAAAGATCGGAAAGAACCGCACGGAGGAGGCGGAACATATTTTTTCCACGGCTTTGTGGACCTTGTTTGCCCTGTCGACCCTGCTGGGGATCATCGGGTTCCTGTTTGCAGAACCATTCGCGGCTTTTCTGGGCGCGAGAAAGGATGCGTCACATCTGGCACCGGTTGCAGCCGGATATCTTCGATATTTGTTTGTCGGAAGTGTTTTCCATAATATTTCTTCCGTCGCCTCCGGCGTTTTGCAGATGGACGGCGGCGCAAAGGTCATACGCACAGTAAGCATCACGACCTGTATGGTGGACATTGCGGGCGATTTACTGAACATATTTGTATTTAAGGGCGGTCTGGCCGGAATGGGACTGGCGACCGCTCTCAGTTATGTGAGTGCCGCGATCATGCTGCTGCCCTATTTCTTCCGGAAAAAGAAACTTTTTTCCCCGACACTCAAAAAGATCCGGCTCCGGTATCTTCCGGAAATATTGCGTCAGGGATCTTCTCAATCCGTATACGGGCTCGCAGCTTTCGTCGGGAATACGGCAATCAACAGGCTTGTCATCGCGAAATCCGGCCTGGATATTATGTTTGCAATGACTGTGTTCAAAAATTTTTCCTTGTTTCTGAATCCGTTCTGCGTAGCTATCGGTGATACCGTGCTGATTTTCATGGGGCTCCGGACCGGCAATGGAGACAGGGAAGGTGTTGACAGGATCATCCGGGATGTTCGGAGAAGCGTTCTATGGATCTTTGCGCTCGGGTCGCTTGTGATCCTGCTGTCTCGCCCGCTGGCGCTGCTGTACGCTGCGGACAGTACGGAGACTGCCCTCCGCTGCGCAAGAATTGCGGTGACAGCACTTGGCGTCCAGCTTCCGTTTACCGCGATTTTCCTCGCGTCACTGAAAGGATTGCAGGCGTTCCGGAAGTCTGCAATTTGTTCCATCATGAATCTGGCAAAAGCGTGTGTATTCCCTTACGGTTTGCTGCTGCTCTTTGCAGGCGCTAAGGCTTTTGTGGTATTTGGCGCACTCACAGGTGCCGAAATCCTTGCTGCGGTTCTGACTATGATGATATTCCTGAAGGAAAAGCAGAACAGCCCGCTGCTGAAGATTCCGGAAACAAACATCATCAGCGCGGATGTTTCCTCCGTTGCCGAGGCCGTTGTTCTTTCCGAATCGACAGCGGCATTCTGTACAAAAAACGGCTTGAATTCAAAGCTGTGCTATTTTGTCCCGCTGTGTGTCGAGGAATTGTCCATTTGCCTGATTCATCTGGCAGGAGAAAACAAAGTGAAAAATCCTGCTGTACATGTGAGGATCCTGCTGCGCGACCGGGAGCTGACCATGAGTTTTCGAGACAACAGCCCGCTGAATGATCTGCAAAAGAGAGCGGAGGAATGGTCTTTGCATGACGACCGGCCGGAACGGTTTATTGGTATGCGGATGGCACTGAAGCTGGCGGATGGGTTCAGATATATCCCGTTGATGGATGAAAATAACACGATGATCACTTTTCGCGTTACTCCTTGATGCCGCTGCCTGCCACAGCGGTCACGATCTGTTTTCTCACACAGAAAAACAAAAGCAGCATTGGCAGGATCCCCATTGTGGCGGCTGCCAGAATGACTTCTGTGTTTGAACCGCTCTCGGTTGTAAAAGTAAACAGACCGTAAGGCAATGTGCGGAGTTCATCCCGCGCAATGACAAGTTTTGGCCACATAAAATTGTTCCAGGATCCCATGGCGTTCAGCAGCAGGATCGTTACGATGCACGGACGCGCCATGGGGACCATTACATTCCAAAGGTAGTACCAGTTTCCGGCCCCATCCATCCGTGCGGCGCTGTACAGGTCTTCCGGGATGGACCGGAAGTAACCATACAGGATATACGTATAGTAAACGGAGCTTGTGAACGGGATGATCAGCGCGTATAACGTGTCGTACAAACCTGTTTTGACGATCGTCCGGTAATTGATGATGATGAGCAGTTCAAACGGGATCATCATCATGCTGAGCAGCAGTGTGAGCAGCTGACTGCGTCCCGGAAAGCGAAAATGAGAAAATGCAAACGCAGCGAGGATCGTGGTGAAGAGAACGATTCCTGAGTTGACAACGCAGACGATGACACTGTTCAGCAGATATCTGCCGAACGGAGCGGTGTTTAATGCCTTTGTATAATTATAAAAGTTGGTCCAGTCACGGGGGATCATTTCCGGCGGAAAAAGGTTCATTTCCGGGGCGGTTTTCAGGGAAGAAACGATCATCCAGTAAAAAGGGAATACCATAATGATCGCGCCTGCGGTGAGAACCATGTATATTACGGCTTTGCGGGCGATTCTCTTTGCCATCATCACTGCCTCCTCAATAGTATACTTCTTTGCGGCGGATCCGCTTTTGCACCAGAGTGAACACAAAAACAATTGCAAACAGCACCATGGCTGCTGCTGCGGCATAGCCCAGTGAATGCGTGCCGTCGGAAGTGGTTATGTTGTTGTATATATACAGAGTCACCGTCTCCATGCCATAGAGCTGTGGAAAGCCGTTCCACAGCATAATGACCTCTGTGTAGACTTTGAACGCGGTAATGGCATTGATCATCAGCACAAAACCGATGGCGGGGGCGAGCAGGGGAAGCGTGATGCGAGTGAACAAATGCAGGGAACCGCATCCATCCACTCTGGCGGCATCATACAGATTTTCATCGATCTTCTGCAGACCGGAAAGCATCAGGATGATGGTGAAGGGGAGCGTGCTCCATATGCCGTAAACGATAAGCACCGCCATGGAAACGGAATGATTGCCGGATTGCAGCCAGTTGACCGGACCTGCACCGAAAAAGCCGAGAATCGAATTAATGAGACCAAAATCCCGGTTAAACATCCATCTCCATACAAGACCGACGGCAGTGGCAGTGGTGACCATCGGAACCATGTAGGCTGTTTGAAAAACGGAGATCATGCGGATCTTCTGATTTAACAGAACCGCGAAGATGATCGCCAGAACCGCTGTGAGCGGTACGGTGATAAAGGCATAGAGTGCGGTATTCCTGAGAGCCCGTGCAAAGACATTTGTGGTTCCGGGAATCCCGTGCAGAACATAACTGTAATTGCCGAGCCCCCAGCGAACGAATTCACCCGTGCCGCCGGTTCCCTGCCTGTAATTTTCCTGGAATGACATGACCAGTACACGGATCCCCGGATAAAATGTAAACACGGCGATACCCAGAAGAAAAGGAAACAAATAATCCAGCGGTTCCAGCGCAAGCCCCACGGCCGCACGACCCGCTTCGTCACGCGTGGTCCATAAAAAGATGAGGATCGCTGCAAAGACGATCAGTGCAGCGCCGAGAAAAAGCAGCGTTCCCCCATAGTATTTGAGTACATAAAAACGTGTGGACGCGGCTGACATGCTCTCGCGGACACTCGAAGCGTTTACACCGGAGACCGCGGCGTCAGCATCTGCAGTGATCTGTTTTTTGATGTCTTCCCGTACAGACAGAACGGTTCTCTCAATACGGGAACCCGTTTCGTTCCCGCCCAGTTTGGTTTTTACGCTTTCCAGATAAGTGTCGATGGCGGTATCAATGACCGCATCTTCATCTTCAGGGATACCGCCTTCCAGAAGAGCCTTCACGCTTTTGCGTTTTGCGCTGAAGGCGTTGTCGATGGCTTTCCGTTCTTTCGCATCGCCGGTGATATCCTTCATAACGTCCTTGAGACGTATCTGTATCCCCTCGTGAATCGCGGAAATGCGCACAGGGATGATACGGGTTTCCATCTCGGAGCGGAGCATGATCTCGCCTGCAACACCAAGGCCCGCCAGCAGCACGCCCAAAACTGCGAATAACCGGATATGTAAGATAAGACGCGTTATGCCGCTCCGGGAATGTCTCATTTGATCCTCCTGCCGGGGGGCTTATTTGCCTTGCAGGGCGGCATTACATTTGATTTCGCATTCATGCATGGCGTCTTCAACGGAAATCCCGTTGTTTACAATATTCATAACGGCATTGACCATCTCGTCGCGGACGGTGGAGGAGCCGGGGATCGTGGGCAGAGAACCTGCAATATCAAGGTGTGAGGCCACGGCGCTTAAAGCCTGGATGGCAGCTGTGCTGCCGTTCATGAATTCCTGATAGGATTCCAGTTCACGGGTCCAGGAGTAAGGAGGGATTGCGGTGATGGCTTTGTTCCAGTCAAGATTAATCTCAGGGGAAATAAAATGACGGATGAACTCATAAGTGCCCTCGGCCCGGGCGTCGTCGCCATAGAAGAAGGCGATCGGCCCGCAGTTCCAGCTGGGATACCAGGTCTGCGCAGGAACAGGCGCCATACGAAACTCAAATCCGTCCGGCTTGACATAGGGATAGCCACCACAGGAGGCTACGAAGGATGCTACAATGCCGTTGCCAAAATCCGTAGAGAAGTAATCTGAAGTGGCTTTCAGCCGGAACAATCCTTCCTTTACACAGTCGGTGAACCACCGGACCTTCTCCCGCATTTCCGGCGTATTGAAGCCGATGCATTGATTCTCAACATCAATATAGGTGCAGCCTTCTGTTTCCATGATGAGCATCTGGATACAGTCCGGCAGACACTCGACACCCAAACCGGGCAGCCCTTTCTTTTCTTTGATAATGCGGCAGTTTTCGGCCAGCTCTTCCCATGTAGAAGGAACGGTAAGACCAAGCTCGTCATACAGTGTGGCGTTGTAATACAGAATGGGACCGGTAGTGTAGGAAGGAAGATAATGAATCAGCCCATCGGAAAAACCGTTGACTTCAACGTTCATCACTTCCTGAGAGAGGGAAGTCTCAAAGGCTTTCGCAAACTCTTCGTCAGCGTAAATGTACTGGCTGAGATCAACGAGCTGTCCGTCTGCCACGTAATTGGCAGCTTCGGTGGCATAATTGATGATGATATCCGGACCGACACCGTTCCGCACTGCCGTTCTTACCGTGTCGGTGAAGCCGGCATAGGGTTGACTGATCACATCGACCCGATATTTATCAGACTTTGCATTGAAACTGTCTGCTGCACTGACAAGACTGTCTTCCTGAACGCCTGTAAAGGAATGCCAGATCGTAATGCCAACCTTGTCTTCCTCAGCGGCAACACAGGATGCCTCTGCCGCATCTATGGGGGCGGGCTTGCTGACAGCTTTGCCGCAACCGCCGAGAAAGAAGCTCAGCACCGAAAAAGCCAGGATAAAACATACCATTCTTTTCTTTTTCCTTGTCATTCCTCCGCTTGTCATTTTCTACGCTGCCTCCTTTTCTTTCTATTTCTGTTTCGTCCACATATCAAACCATTGCGCGTTCCCTGATCTCTTGTCTGATCATATCACGCATGAGGCTTCTCTGCGGGGAAGATCGTACGCACTGCACAGGGTACGGATCCCGGTTTTCTCAGGGGCCGGTCACTCCGGCCGTTTCATGCCGATGGAAGCAAGCACTTCGTCGGTATCCTGCCCGATCCAGTGAGCCTGTTCCGTCTTTTTCCTTTCCATGCAGCCCATGTCGAATACGCTGGCAGGGACCACATCCACGTTGCCGTTGGGATACTCCACCTTTTCCAGATATCCGTTGGCCCAGGCCTGCTCGTCATTTGCCATGTCGCGATAATGCGGCATGATGGTAAGCGCCACGTCAAATTCCGCAGCCAGTCTGTTCCACTCCGTGGATGTCTTCTGCTTACTGAGAGTCCTTTCCATCAAAAATGTCCTTCCGAGTTCGGACAGCTTTCTCCGGTAACTTTTCACGCAGCCAAAATACAGATTTTTGCAGAGCTGCTGTGTGATGGTGCTGCCCCCGAATCCTCTTTTTCCGGTCCTCAGGTTCATCCACAACGCTTCCATGATCGCTTTCGGCTGTATTCCGTGATGCCTGTAAAATGAAAAATCTTCGATCAGGTATCAGTTCCTCAACCTTTGTCAGCATTTCCGGTCATTTCCTTTTTTGCGGTCTCTTCTGACCTGCCATATTCTGCAAATAAAACTCTGGCATCATTGCCTCTTACCACGGAAGAGGTTTCCTTTGCGCTGGGACTTTCATAGTACCAGCAAATTTCATATGCCGCATCGTATGCCCCGTCTGCACTGTTTTCGCATGTTTCAAGCGTCTTCCAGACAGACTCATGATAGAAATTGGAAAGACAGCCGCAGGCAGCGGCCGGGTTCAGCCCCATCACCCCGGTAAGATACCGGTAGCAGCTTTCTTCATTTTGTTTTTGTTCCGCAGTTATGTTTTTTTCTTATACTCCATCTCTTTTCCGGACACCCCGGGTGTCATTAAGTGTGTCAGTGAGAACCGTCCCCGTTGACACTGCTATCCTTATCTCCGTAAACTTGCGTTTCATAGTTGCCGTTTCTGTTGCTTCCCGCTATACTTACTGTATGGAACAGCATCATATCCTCTGGGTCGCAAAATCCTATACCATGCCGGAAAGCGGCGTCCGCTCCCACAGCCATCCTTTCTGCCACATGCTTTATGCGGTGAAAGGAGAGGCGCAGTTTCTCTGCGGAAATGAAAAGTTTTTCCTCCGCGAAGGGGAGACCGTGCTGGTGCCCAGGGATGTGAAGCATGCTTATCATAACACAACTGACGCCATCTTTGAATATCTGGAGCTGAAGTTCGTGCCCGCCCACAATTTCGAAGAGGCGCTGAGCCTCACTGCGCCCCTTCTGTGTAAAAAGAAGCTGGCGGGAGACCTGTTCTGCCAGATCGTAAACGATTACGAAGACGCGGGCCATGCTTCCGAAGAGGCTGCGGCGGCTTATCTGAATGCCCTCCTCTACATCCTCACCGAGGACGAAAGAAAGCAGCACTCCTCCAGTTCCCGCTACATCGACATCACCGGTTTTTCCGCACTCTCCGTGCGTATCATCAATTACCTGGAGGAACACTTTGCGGAAAACTTCTCTCTGGATACTCTGGCGGAGGACCTGGACTACAACAAGACCTATCTCTGCAAGGCGTTCCGCGATGATACCGGTTCCACCATTCTGGATACCCTGAATCTCATCCGCATCAAGCGTGCCGCAGAGCTTCTTACCTACAGCGATCTGGGGCTTTCCCGGGTGGCGGAGGACTGCGGTTTTACCACGGTGAGCCACTTTACCCGGGTGTTTCGCAAATACGTGGGCATCACGCCGGGCCAGTGCCGAAGAGCCTATCCCGCCAACCTTCTGTTCGGTCCCGCCGTCCCCGAAACCATCACCGGAGAGCGTCCCGACCGTTTCATGCGCAGCATCCTGGCCGGGAAAAATTACTGATCTTTGAAAAACCGCGCACTTCAAAAAAGCTGCCGTGGTCCCACGACAGCTTTTTTAGCGGTTGCTCTTTTAATCGATCTCTTCCAGTCTGCTCAGATGGAAGCCTGCGAAATATCCGTCCGTGACCGCTTCGTTCATGCGGGCCGGCTTTTTGGCATCACCGACGATCACGGCATTATCGGATGCCTCGTAAAGCGCCCATGCCTCCTCCTTAAGCGGCTCCATGCCTACGGAAACAACGATGCTGTCTGCTTCGATCAGCTCTTCCTTCCCGTCCGCCGTGACCACCTTTACGCCGTTTTCGGTGATCTCCGACACGGAAGTCTGTTTCATGACCTTCAGATTGGGCAGCTGTTCCATCTCGATCACGATCCCAAGGTAATGCACATAAGGGGCGCCTTTTCCGATCTTGTCGGTAAGCTCCACGATCGTTACGTCCCTGCCCTCATACGCCGCCGCAATGCCTTCCTCGCAGCCTACCATGCCGCCGCCGACAAATACGACCTTGTTTCCCAGGGGCTTTTTGTAAATGCCGTCCGCATATACCACCTTCGAACTGTCGATCCCCGGAATGTCGGGCTTTACGGGTCTCGCGCCAATGGCAATGATCACGTCGTCAAAGTCATTT
This sequence comes from Clostridia bacterium, assembly GCA_045617125.1. GTDB lineage: Bacteria > Bacillota > Clostridia > Christensenellales > Aristaeellaceae > ZC3RG03. The sequence goes on from JAZLIA010000073.1 coordinate 9,714, forward strand.
TCACGGATGTACTCCGGCGTGACGGTAAATCCCAGTTTTACCTCAATGTTTTTTGTTCTCTCGATCTTCTTTTTCAGAACATCGACAAAGTTTTTGATATCCTTCTTGAACGGCGGGTTCCATGCCGCTTTCAGCATGCCTCCGAAACTGTCGGATTTTTCGGCAAGGACTACCTGATGTCCGCATACGGCAGCACCAAGAGCCGCCTCCATGCCGGCGGGGCCGGCACCCACTACCAGTACCTTGTGATCTCCCTTTACAATGGTCCTCTCCGTGCCGCACTCCACGCTGCCGAACCACGGGGATACCGCGCACTGCGCCTGTCCCAGAGGATATTTCACATAGGGAATGAAGTTCAGGCTCATGCACTCGTTGCACCGTGTGCAGAGGGTGATTTCATCCTCTTTTCCGAGCCTTGCCTTCTCCACAAACATCTGGTCAGCCATCAGGGCTCTTCCCAGGGCGATCCCGTCTACAAGGCCATCCTCCACCAGCTGTTCCATCTGGTCCAGATCGCCGTATCCGCCTACCGTGATGACGGGGATCGAAACTGCCTTTTTGATCTCCAGGGCAGGATATCTGTTACAGCCTCTTTCCTTAAACATGACCGGGAACATCCGGGCACTTGCTCTTTTATCATCAAAACTTGCCGCGGAAACGTGGATCATGTCGATGTAGGGCTCCAGCATCTTGCAGACAGCAACAACGTCTTCCGTGGTAGCACCGTTTTCCATGAAATCCGAACCGCTCATGCGGAAGTCGATGCCGAAATCAGGGCCGCACTTCTCGCGAATGTTTTTGGCGACCTCTACATAGATCCTGCCTCTGTTCTCTATGCTTCCGCCGTAGCCGTCGGTACGTCTGTTGGTATTGGGGGAGAGGAACTGATTGAGCAGCCAGCCGTGACCGCCCTGGATCGTTACCATGTCGCATCCGCCTTCTTTGCACATTTCGGCAGCATCACCGAATTTGCTGACGATGCGGTCGATCATTTCCTGATCCATTTCCGTCGTATAATGTTCGCCGTCGCCATAGTGAGCCATGCCGCCGGTGGGACCGTACACCTTGCCGCCGGGGGTGAACAGCGGGTCTGCTCTTCTGCCCGGATGCATCAGTTCGATCGATGCCAGAGCGCCATAGCGATGGATGCCTCTCGTACAGTTCCGCATGCCTTTCACAAATTTCGGATCGTCCATTCTGAGGACTGAGCCGTGGTTGTTTCCCGTGGCATTATCAATAAGCGTTTCTCCGATGCATACGATGCCAACGCCGCTTCTGGCAATGTTGGTGAAAAACTGTATGCCTGACGGTTTGAAAAAGCCATCGGCCGTAGCCGCGCCGCCCATCGGGGCCGCCAGGAACCTGTTCTTTGATACCAGCGATCTGCCGAATCTAAGCGGCGTGAACAATGCGGGATAATGTGTCTTTTGCATATCGAACCTCCTAGTTGAATTGTAGTTTCCCGGCATAGTGACATGCGCAGAATCCATCCGTGCCGGTCATTTTATGCTCCGGTCTGCGCTTTAAACATTCTTCTGTGGCATACTGACATCTCGGGGCAAAACAGCAGCCTTCAGGAACACTTTCCAGATTCGGTGTGGACCCCGGGATGACATACAGTCTTTTGCTTTCCGTATCCAGACGCGGGATGCATTTTATGAGACCCGCCGTATACGGATGCTTCGGATTTCCGAAAATATCCTCCGTCTTTCCCATTTCTACGATCTCCCCTGCATAGAAGACCGCGATCCGGTCCACCAGAGAGGCGATCACGCCCATGTCATGGGAGATAAAGACGATCCCCATTCCCGTTTCTTCCCTGAGCTTTTTTATCAGCCGGATGATCTGCGACTGGATCGTCACGTCAAGGGCCGTCGTCGGCTCATCCGCGATCAGAAGCTGCGGCGAGCATGACAGCGCGATGGCGATCATGGCTCTCTGCCTGAGACCGCCGGAAAGCTGATGCGGATAACAGTTGACCCTGTGTTCGGGATCGGGCATTTCCACCATTTTGAGGAGTTCCACGGCTCTATCCAGGGCGTCCTTCATAGTCATCCCTTCGTGCAGCCTGAGACTTTCCGCGATCTGAGCGCCTATCGTTTCCACGGGATTTAAACTGCGCATGGGTTCCTGGAAGATCATGGCGGCTTCCTTGCCCCTGATCTTTTCCATTTCTTTTTCAGAGAGCGTCATAATGCTTCTGCCATTCAGCCGGATATCTCCCGAAATAATGGCAGGCGGGGATTTGACCAGACGCAGTACGTTGGAAAACGTTACGCTCTTTCCACAGCCGGACTCACCGATCACTCCCAGCGCTTCTTTCGGCATCAGGTCCACATTGACGCCGTTTACGGCATGGATCTCTTTTCCGCCGACCGGAAAGCTGACATGCAGGTCCCTTATCTCAAGAAGTTTTTCTTTTTGCATGACCGCCCTCCCTTACATGTATGAGTTGCGGATCCTGGGGTCCAGATAATCCCGGATCCCGTCTCCCAAAAGGTTGAATCCCAGCACCGTTAGGGCGATGAAGAGCCCCGCAAACCCCGTGGTCCACGGATACTGGAACATGAAGGTCTTTCCTTCGTTTACGATCAGTCCCCATGACGGTGTAGGCTGCGGAATGCCGAACCCCAGAAAACCGAGGGACGATTCCGCCAGTACGCATCCGCCCATGGCGGAAGAAAACACCACGAGGATCTGCGGAAGCACATTGGGAATGATATGCTTCAGCACGATGGACAGATGCCCGTCTCCCATGGAAAGGGCCGCCCGAGTGTATCCTCTTTCTCTTAAGGACAGCGTGCTTGATCTTGCCATCCGGTAGAACATGGGAATGCAGGGGATGCCGATGGACAAAAACATCGTCTTAATGGAAGCCTGCAGGATAATGCCGATGATCAGCGAACTGAGCAGCATGGGGAATGACATAAAAATATCCATGATCCTGCCTGCCGCAAAGTCCACAGGACCGCCGTAATAAGCGGTGATACAGCCGATCAGCGTGCCGCATACCGCTGCCAGAAGCGCCGCGCATACCGCGACGGAAAGGGAGATCCTGCCGCCGTACAGGATCCTTGTCCATACATCACGGCCGTAGGCATCGGTCCCGAAGAAGTGTTCGGCACAGGGAGCGGTATTCTTGTTTCTCAGATCCACTCCGCTGTAATCGCCGTTTGTGATCACAGGCGCCAGTATCACCAGAAGAAGGATCATAAACAGTATGGTCCCGCCGATCACGATTTGTTTGTTCTTAAAAATTGATCTCATAAGTATTTCCGGTCAACCGTAATATCAGAGCTGCTGCTTCTTACCTGCCTGTCCGTTATGTAATGGCACGCTGCATAGTGGCCTTCACATACCTTTGTAAGCTTCGGTGACTCCTTTCTGCAGAGTTCTG
>JAZLIA010000074.1:0-32821 GCA_045617125.1 Clostridia bacterium
TCCGTTATGCGTTACGGATGCGATGTTGCCCACATCATCATAGGTGTAGGCAAAGTTTTCCCCCGCCTGCGTGATGGAGGAGATCAGGCCTGTGGTTTTTCCCGCCGCCGCGCCGGGAACAAATGCAAACGCGGTGCTGTAAGTGTGACCATTTACCTTCACGCTCTTTCCGCTCACCCTGCTAAGGCCATCATAGGTGACAGTAGATTGATTACTGTTGTTCCCATAGGTCAATGTGGTCGGTCTGTTTTCGGCATCATATCCGAAAGTGGTCTTATACTCGGCATAGTCTTCACCGACCCGCTCCGTAAACTCGCTCAGATTGCCGAACAGCTTATCGTATGCCACCTCGCCGGTGTAAAGGTGCATTCCATTCTCATGTGTCTTGATACGGCAGGGGCGATCACTCAGGTCGTACTCTGTTTCTGTGATCCTGCTCAGCAGATGATCCCGCATCCATGCGGCCATGGCGTGCCAAGTAGTGCGCGCTTCCTTATGTGAGCGTTGTAACGGGGGCATAGCGCGGTTCGGTTTCACTGCCGAAGCGGATGCCCGTTACCCGGTTGAAGGCGTCATAGTCATTATGCGCCGCAAAACCGTTGCCATAGGTGACGATGCTGACGGTGTTGTAATTCGGTGCTACCGTTCATTCAACGGTAAACGGGGTCCAGTCGATATGTTTAAGCTGCATCACATCATCGGCTTTTTTCATTCCGAGCTTTTCATAGAACGGGATCGCGCTGTCATTGGCCACCAGGTACACCGCGATTTCCTTTTCCCCGCCTGCGAGCGTATGGGCGGCCTTCATCAAAGCGGTGCCGATCCCCTGATGAACATGATCCCTGTCCACACCCAGGTCGGTCACGAACAGCCAGTAGCAAAAATCGGTCAGCGCAAAGAGTGTGCCCACGATCTGCCCGCTTCCATCGCGGGCGACCAGACTGACAGGCACGCTGCTGACCAGCTTTTCGATCCTTTCCCGGAAACGTTCCCTGGGGTATTGCGAGCCCAGATCGGTCCTTTTCAGAAAAGCGATGTATTGTTCGGCAGAGAGTCTTTCTTCCTGAATGGTCATGCTTTTATCTCCTGATCCGGAAGGGACCCTGCCGGGTTCCTTTCCGTTCTGTTTGTTCATTTGATCTCACTGATCGAATGCAGAAACAGCCGGGCGACCGCGGCGGCCCCGTTCAGCTGAAGATGGCTGTTATCGGTGCTTTCTTTGATCCCGGTTTCACTTTCCTCCTTAAGCGGGCAGAAAAGGCTTTTGCTCCCGGTGGGGCCGAGCTTTTCCACCAGCTGCCAGGTGAGCTTTTCCAGGTCCGCCAGCCTTACGCCGCGGCTTTCCGCCAGCACGCGGATCGCGTCGGGGTAATCCTGATGCGTATTTTTCAGCTTTCCGCCCTTCTGGAAGGAACGGCGCACGACAGGGGTCGTAAGGATGGGCTCGGCCCCCCGGCTGCGGGCGGTGTCGATATACAGGGTGAGATAATCCGGAAAGGTGATGCGGGCGGAGGTGCCGCGTTCCCTGTCCGGCTTTTCATCGTTGTGGGAAAAACCGATCACCAGTTTATCCCCGGGGCGCAAACACAGGCCGATCAGCCCAAGCCTTCCCTCCGCCATGAAGGATTTGGAGGAACGGCCGTTCACCGCGCAGTTTTCCACATGGGCGGGAAGGGGGATAAGCGAGGGAAGCGCCTGGCCCCAGCCTGCCATGGGATAACGCTCCGCAGGATAATCCGCCATCAGGGAATCACCGCAGAGGAACCAGGTGGGTACACGGTGAACAGGGTCCCACCCGTCCGTCCCGCCGAGCACGGAGGAAACGCTGTATAAACCGGCTTCATGCTCCTGAAGGAGGTGTTCGCGTTTATTGCGTTTTTTCAGGTCGCTCCTTACTCCCGTTGTGCCGTATTCCGCGCAGCGATAGGTGATCACGCGCTTTTCATCCCAATCCTGAAACCCCTCCGGAGCCACATGTTCGTCCATATCGCAGTGCAGGAATGCCGTTCGGGCAAAAGCACGCCAGGGACGGCCCAGGAAGGCTTCTCCGGGCCCGCATTCGCCGGTGAGGGTGCAGCGGTTGAAAACCATGCCTTCGCTCTGCTGCTCCGGCGTGTTGGCAGCGGTGTAAAAGCCGCCCCGGGCATTCATCATCAGGGTGCATTTTTCAAACCAGCAGCGATAAGGCCCGAAAATGAAATCGACATCGCCGCGGATGAAGCAGTTTTCAAAATACTGACGGGAGAATGTGGGCGGGCAGTCGCCCACACTTTCCACGCATTCGCAGTTCAGTTCCCGCGGAGAAACGAATTTTTTCACCTTGGGCATAACGGGGCCGCAGAAAAGGGTGTCCTGGCAGGCCAGAAAACGGCAGCCGCGCCACACTCCCCGGTCACCGGCGGCGTACACCGCCACTGCCTGGCCTGCTTTGCGGCCGTCCCCGGCATCGTTCATTACGGTGAGGTTTTCCACTTCCACATCTTTTCCCGTAACCAGCAGCGTCCAGGAAAGGAAGGTGCCCCGGTCTGTGCCGGTTTCATCCTTATCCAGAGCACAGGCATTGTTGACGATCACGCAGCGGTCGCGGTCCTCGCCGATCAGGCGAAGATGATCTTTATTGATCACCACTCTTTCCCGGTATTCGCCAACGCGGAGAAGAAGAATGGTTGGCTTTCTGTTTCCTGCAGGCACGGTGTCCACGGCCTGCTGAATGGAGGTGAAATCACCGCTCCCATCCCTGGCTATCGTGTAGATCATTTCTTTTTACCCCCCGGGATCAATTGTAGGCTCTTCAACTCTTCTGCAGCCCATGAAGCAAGAATGTCAGCACCCATGTGTTTCAAATGCGCATTATCGCTGCTTCCTTCCGGAAATGCGGGATATTCTCCCTTTTCTGTGTGAAGGAAGAAATTTTTGCTTCCTTCTTCCCCAAGCTTTTGCACATAATGAAAAGAAAAGTGATACATGTCGAGGCAGACAGTACCGGTTTTGTCGGCAAGCTCCCATATTGCGCTCGGATACTCGCCGTGAGTGTTTTGGAGAATAGAAGCCGTAAATGCACGCATGCACACAGGGGTGAGCAGCACCGGCACGGCGCCGTATTCACGCGCAGTGTCGATATAGACTGTGAGAACATCCGTGAAAAAGGTGCGGGGGGCGGCATAGCGCCATAACATCGGGTTTTCGTCATTATGAGTGAACTGGATCAGCATAAGGTCGCCGTGACAAAGCTCTTTTTCAATTTTCTGAAGCCGTCCCTCATTGAGAAAAGACCGGGCGCTGCGGCCGGGAAAGGCATGATTATCGACCTTCACGGAACCGGTATAGCTTGAAAGCAGCTGTCCCCAGCCGGTCATGGGGGCCCGGTCCGGCCCGTAGGAAGCAGAGATGGAATCGCCGCATATAAATATCGTCATCGTATTCACTCCTAAATAAGATCCATTTCCTATGTTAATCCGGAAATCGGAAATGTCAACAGAAAAAAACGTTTTCATCCCGAAAACGCTATGATATACTGATCAGGTTCGGGAGGTGAAGGCGGAATGGAAAAAGACAGGATGGATCCTGTGATCGAAAGGATCCGGGAGCTTTTCAGGGGAGAAGCATCGGGACATGATCTTTGGCATACGGTGCGGGTGTATCGGTGCGCCATGCGCATAGCAGAGCATTATGACTGTGATAAAACGGTGGTGGCACTGGCGTCCCTTCTGCATGACGTGGATGATGAAAAGCTTTTTTCCACCCGGGATTGGGAAAACGCACGCAGGGTGATGAGAGAATCGGACATTCCCGAAGAACAGGCGGAAAAGGTGATCCATGTGATCAGTCAGGTCTCTTTTCTGGGAAAGGACACCGTGAAGCCGGATACGCTGGAAGGCCAGATCGTTCAGGATGCGGACCGTCTGGACGCTATCGGCGCAGTAGGCATTGCCCGCGCCTTTGCCTTTGGCGGAAGCCGGGGCCGACGAATGCATGAACCGGGAGAGGAACCGCGCATGGATCTGGACCGGGAAAGCATGAAGCATTATGAGGGAACCACGGTCAATCATTTTTATGAAAAACTGCTTCTTTTGAAAAATTTCATGAACACGCAGGAAGCGGGCCGTATCGCTGAGGAACGGGACCGGTTCATGCGTGCCTTTCTGAATGAATTTGATGCGGAATGGAAGGGCGAAAAATGACAATATCCGTGAAGAAAAGAATGGAGGCGTCCCATCAGGGCGATCTCCCTCCCTGTGCTCTTTTTGCCGCTGTGCGGGATAACACGGAGAGCGGGGAAAAAGCATGAGCGAACCGGAAACATGGACAGCTTCAGAAAAGCGCCGCACCCGCTTTGGCAAGGTGTATGTGGAGATCACCAACCGCTGCAATCTTCATTGTTCCTTCTGTCACGGAACTGACCGGCCCGAAAGAGACATGAGCCCGGTGGAATTTTCTCTTTGCCTGGACCGGCTGAAGGGATACACAAAGCGGGTATGCCTGCATGTGATGGGGGAGCCGCTTTTCCACCCGCAGCTGGAAAAAATGCTTTCTCTGGCTGCGGAAAAGAGAATGACGCTGAATGTGACCACCAACGGCACATTGCTTTCAGAAAAAGGATCGGCGCTGCTTTCATGCCCTGTGGTGGAAAGGGTGAATATTTCTCTGCATTCCTTTGAAGCTAACGGTTTTTGCTCAGATCCCGTGCGGTATGTTGATTCCTGCTTTGCCTTTGCCCGGAAAAGCGACCGGGCCGTCATTTGCCTGAGATTGTGGAATCGGGGCGGAAAAGATGAAATGAACGAAGGGATCCTTGAAAGGATGCACCGTTTTTTTTCGGGTGAGTGGGAAGAGACCCGCAAGGGCTTCAGGCTGGGGAACCTTGTGTATCTGGAATATGCCTCTCTTTTTGATTGGCCGGATCTTTCCGGAAAAGAATATCCGGGGGATTGCTTCTGCTACGGGCTCCGGGAGCAGTGTGCGGTGCTTTCCGACGGAACAGTCACGCCCTGCTGCCTGGATGCCGAGGGAAGCATCAAGCTCGGAAACCTGTTTGATCAGGAAATGAAGGAGATCCTGCTTTCTGAGAGGGCGTTATCCCTGTATGAGGGCTTCAGTCGCCGTGAGGCCAGGGAGGAGCTCTGCCGTCATTGCGATTATAAACAGCGGTATCGCTGAATGAATAAAAAACTCCTGAAAACCCCGGGCATGTCGTTCTGCCCGGGGTTTTCAGGTGGGATCTTTCCGTTATTTCAGCAGGTTCTTTTTGCTTGCCGGGTCAAAGAAGTGCATCACTTTACCGGTGAAGGTGATATTGAGAGAGGCGTCGAACACCAGATTTTTACGCTGCTCATTGGTAAGGTCGATCGTGGGCACGCGCACGATCAAACGGGTGCCGTCGTTGGTGTACACATGCAGGTGCAGTTCGCTGCCCATCATTTCGTTCACTTCCAGGGTGCAGGAAATGGTATCGGGACCGGGATGGTCAGCCAGCGTGATGTGTTCGGGACGAACGCCCAGCAGGATCTCCCCGCTCTTTATTCCGGCGGCTTTCAGCATGGCGCCCTTTTCACCGTCCACAGGCAGGGCAGCGCCGAAGGGCTTTACAAAGTAGCGTCCCTGCTCTTCCTTGAGCTCGGTGGTCAGGATATTCATCTTGGGAGCGCCGATAAACTCCGCCACGAAAAGGTTGCCGGGCATCTCGAACACCTCAGTGGGAGTGCCGACCTGTTCAATGTAGCCATCCTGCATGATCACGATGCGGTCACCCAGGGTCATTGCCTCCGTCTGGTCATGGGTCACGTAGATAAAGGTGGTGTTCAGCTTTTGACGCAGCAGGATGATCTCGGCGCGCATCTGGTTGCGCAGCTTGGCATCCAGGTTGGAAAGGGGTTCATCCATCAGGAAAACCTTGGCGTCCCGCACCATGGCGCGGCCGATGGCCACTCTCTGACGCTGTCCGCCGGAAAGAGCACGGGGCTTGCGCATCAGGTATTCCGTAATGCCCAGGATTTCCGCCGCGTTGGTCACCTTCTCATACACCTCATCCTCCGGCCTGTGCTTCAGGCGCAGGGAGAAGGCGATATTGTCATACACGGTCATATGAGGGTAGAGCGCATAGTTCTGGAACACCATGGCAATGTTTCTGTCCTTGGGCTGCAGGTCGTTCACGACCTCGCCGTCGATCTCCAGTGTGCCTTCGCTGATCTCTTCCAAACCGGCGATCATACGCAGGGTGGTGGATTTTCCGCATCCGGAGGGGCCAACGAACACCACGAATTCCTTATCCGCGATCTCAAGATCAAAATCGTGCACGGCTACCACTTTGTTGTCGTATATCTTTTTGACTTTAGTCAGCTTCACGCTTGCCATCGTCTCATATCTCCTTTCGTATTCTCCGTCAGCCCTTTACGGCGCCGCCGGTCACACCTTCCACATAGTATTTTTGCAGGAACAGGAACAACACGGTGACCGGGATCGCCACGATCACGCCGCCTGCGCAGAACCGGGTGTAATATTCGCCGATCTTGGCTTTTTCCAGCCAGGTATACATGCCGACCGCCACGTTCTGACCGGCCGAGGTGTTGTGCGAGATGTACTGGGCGAACACATAATCTCCCCATGGGGCCATAAAGGCGGTGAGTACGGTGTAGATCACGATGGGCTTGGAAAGCGGAAGAATGATCCTGCACAGCACCTGCAGCCGGGTCGCGCCGTCCACCCGGGCGGCTTCATCCAGGGATTTCGGGATGGTGTCAAAGAATCCCTTCGACACGTAATAGCCCATTCCGGAGGAAGCGATATACACCAGCACCAGGCCGGGAACCGCGTTTGACTGGGTCATGCCCAGGTCGTTCAGCACCTTGTAGAGAATGATCATCGTGAGCATGCCGGGGAACATGCCGAGGATCAGCATGAACCGCATCAGCGCTTTCCTGCCCTTGAAGCGGAAGCGGGAAAGGGTGTAGCTCATGCACAGCACGATCACGGTCTGCAGCACGGCGGAGCACAAAGCGATGATCAGGGTGTTCAGATACCAGCGGGGAAAATCGGTCTTCATCAGATCGGTGTAGTTTTTCAGCCCCCAGACCTTGGGGAGCACATAACCGGTGGGACTGGAGATCTCACAGCGGAAGGACTGCAGCAGGATGAATATGAACGGGATCAGCCAGATAATGCTGATCGCAACCAGGAGGATGTAGATCAGCGTGTTGCTGATGCGGGCGGATTTTTTGAGACCCATGTGACGGTGGGACAGGGTGTTTACTTCATTCTTGCTCATCACTGGAAATCCTCCTCATTCTTGTTCGAAGGAAGCAGGTTGAACACTACGAGCGAGAGCACGGCGATAATGATGAACACCAGAATGCCGATCACACTTGCCAGATAATATTTGGAATCCGACATGGCGAGCTTGAAAAGCCAGGTGATGAGCAGATCGGTGTGTCCCGCGTTGCCCACCGTGGCCTGTGCGCCGCTGATGTTGGGCGCGCCGCCGGTGAGCAGATAGATCACGTTGAAGTTATTCATATTTCCCGTAAAGCTGGTCAGCAGATAGGGCCCGGTCACAAAAAGCATATAGGGAAGCGTGATCTTGCTGTACTGCTGCCAGGGGTTGGCGCCGTCGATCCGGGCGGATTCGTACAGATCGGCGGGAATATTCATCAGAATACCGGTGGTGATCAGCATCAGGTAGGGAATGCCGATCCAAATGTTGATAATGATCACTGTAATCCTGGCCCATACGGGATCTTCCCAGAAGGGCAGCAGGTGGCTTTGATCAATAATGCCAAGATCCATCAGAGTGAGGTTGATCAGGCCGTTTCGGGCGAACATTTTGGATACATACAAAAGGGATATGAACTGGGGGATCGCGATGGTGAGCACCAGAATGGTGCGCCAGCCTTTTTTGAACACGATGCCCTTTTTGTTGATGGCCATGGCCACCAGCATTCCCAGAAAGTAGTTGGTAAAGGTGGCAAAAAATGCCCATATCAGCGTCCACACCAGGATCTCTCCGAAGGTGGCGGAGTAATTGAGCGTTCCGTTGCCCCAGCCCAGGATGGAGGCAAAGTTTTCCAGCCCCACCCATTGCCACAGGTTATTGAGACCGTCATGGTTGGCATCGTAATTGGTGAATGCCACCAGGATCATGAACAGGATGGGCATTACCGTGAACACGATGATGCCTGTGAGCGGCAGTGCCAGCAGGGTTTTGTGGAACTGATCGTCCACCAGGGATTTTAAGTCGTCCTTGCCGCTTTTCAGCTTTTTTCCCTGTTTCAGAATTTTTTCTGAGATTCGGTTCTGTTTTACGTTCAGCCTCCAGGTATAGATGAAGGCAATGATAAAGAGGATCGTCAGGATCCCGTAAAGCATGATCTTGAAGGAATCGTCATGATAAATATAGCTGGTCACACTGCGGCCGAATTTGCCCTTGGTGATCACTTCTTCGCGGCCCTGTGTGCCAAGCGAGGGCAGCTTGCTCAGCCAGTACCCGCCGGTGGTGACCATGTAGAAAATGAACACTGCTTCAAACAGCAGGAACAGAATGCCTCTGAGCACCTGTCCGCGGGCAATGCTGCCAAATCCCATCACAAAATAGGAGGTCCTGGTTTTTGCATCGCCGTTTGCAAAGGTGAGCGCGATGTCGGTCAGCTCATTTTTGATGCCGGTGCAGCCCATTTTGATATAGCTGCCGATCAGCCTGATCAGCCCCCACAATTTTCCGGGGATCGAGCAGATCGCAGATGTGAGCCTGTAAAGGAATTTTTTCCCTTTTGAAAGGCGCAGATACTCCAGATCGCTGTATTTTGTCATGATCCATGCTCCTTCTGTAAACAGCCGGAGCCGGGATCTCCCGGCTCCGGCCGCTTATGTGACCCGGCCGCTTCTCTTACGATCGGCAGGCGGTAAATCAGTCGCTCACGAGCTGAACATCACCGGTAGCGGGATCGAGCGTGATGAAGTACACGCCGGCTTCCTCTACCTTGAAGTTGTCAGCGGGGAAGGCATTGTCCCAGCTGCGGCCCTGACGCACCTTGAATTCCACACCGGCTTCCATCGCGTAGGACTGAGTGGTTTTCCAGATGCCGTTTTCTTCGGTCATGGGAATATCGTCGGCCCAGTTGGAACGGGTCTCACCGTTATAATCGGTGTAGAAGAAGCCGTCGGTCAGGTTGCAGGTGCCGATCACGGTCCAGCTGTTCTTTTCTTCACTGGTCATGGTGAACAGGGCGGCAATCTTGGCGGTGTAGTTGTCCAGAGCAGCCTGCAGGCCTTCTTCGCCTTCAGCGGCTTTCACATCATCGCCGATCACCTTGGCAATATCCCACCAGGAACCGTGAATCTGGCCCTGAGGAATGGAGTAAGGAGCCTGAGCATTCAGAGCGACCAGACCGGGGTTGGCCTGAACGGCTTCACTCTGCTGGGCAGCCAGGTTGGAGGGGCCCCATGCATTGGATTCGAAGCGTTCGAGCTGGCACTTTTCATCGGTGAGGTATTCCACCAGCAGTTCAAGAGCGGCAGCCTTGTCGGCATCCACCTGGGGCTTGATGCCCATCAGCTTGCAGCCGTTGTAGCTGCCCAGATGATACTGCACACCATCCACGGTGAAGCAGGGCAGATCGGCAACGCCCATGTTGTCGCCCAGAATGTTCTGAACGGTGGTGAAGTCCCATGTGCCGGTGATCACGACCGCGCTGTTGGAGGCAAAGTCGGCGCCGGAGGAGGAACTGTTGTGGCTGGGAGACTTGACGAGCTTTTCCATGCCCTTTACAGCGATGAGACCCTTGTCGCTGTTGAAGGTATCATTCACGCTGATGAATTCGCCGTCGTCATCGGTGGTCCATTCGGATTCACAGCCGGTGGCGAAGAAGAAGGAAGCCAGATACCAGGCAGAGGATTCCATCTCGAAGGAGAAGAACTTACCGGCGGCTTCGCAGTCGGCAATGATGTCTTCCATGGAATCGACATGCTCAGCGGGGATCACGGACTTGTCATAGTACATGAAATAGCCGTTATCCGCAGTGAGGGGGAAAGCATACATCACGTCGCCGGACTTGGCAGCGGAAACGACGCCGGCTGTGTTCTTCTGCTCAGCGGCTTCAGCGGCTTCGGGGCTCAGCTTGGCTAGGGCGCCAGCCTGTACGAGGCGGGCGAACTGATCCTGCGCGAAGCAGAACACATCGGCGCCGCTCTCAACGTCGGTCACCATCATGGTAGCAGAGTTGGCTTCGGACACGGCTTCCAGGGTGGCATTGAACTGGATGCCGTATTCATTGGTGTTGTTGAATTCTTCGATCTGGGCCTTGGTGAGGTCGATCATCTTTTCATCTACCCAGATGCTGATGTCGAAGGAGTAGGTTTCTTCGGCCACGACATTCGCACACAGTGCGAACACCATCATGGCAGCCAGAACGAGAGCAAGGATCTTTTTCATGGTTTTTCTTCCTTTCTTTTTATCTTCACCGCCCGGAGGCGTGTGAAATCACATACAGAAACAGGACCTGTGATGTTGGAAAAGACTTTCTGAAGTGTTTTTTATTATAGAATGTATTCACAGGATTTGTCAATGATTTTGTAGTTTTCGGGTGAAAAACAGGGGATTTGAACTATTGTTTTACAGAATTCAGCATGGCATCGTCGATCTTGCCCCAGGCGCCGCTGCCGGTTCCCTCGCATTTCACATAAACGCCCACGGTGAAAATATCTCCCTCACTGAAGGGAATATCGTCCACGGAGGCAGTAAACCAATTGCCGTAGGAGGTGATCTGCATGGGAGAAGTGCCGATGATTTCTCCGTTGACCTTCACATAGGCGTAAATGTCGGTGTTTCCGGCATCCCCTCCCATAATGGACACGGTGAAGCGGTATTTTCCTTCGGGAAGGTCCTCTTTTGTCTGTTCCAGGGTGAACTCCACACTGTTTTTTTCTGCACTCCAGAAATGTGCGTGCCTGTTTCCTGTAAGCGAATCGCTCTTCTTTTCTTCCACATAAAGCTCGTCGGCCTTTTTGATGTCAAAGAACACCCAGTCTTTTCCGCCCTCCTCAAAGCTGTAATCGGTGAGATAGTTATATTCGATCATGGAAACGTAGCATTTTGCCGTCATATTTCCGGCAGTGCCGGTGATCTCGTAATGAGCAGGGCCGCCTGTGTGCATTCTGGCTTCCAGTTCAGGGGTCAGCGCCCATTTTACCGGAAGGGCCTGCCTGCTGTTGTCGCTCATGACCGCATTCACGGTTTCAGGCAGGGAAAGCGGGGCGTTCAGGTCGCACATGATGGTCACATCCTCGATGGCATCGGGCTGAACGGGTAGCTCGTTTCCGGTTTTCAGCAGGCGGAACACCTTCAGGCTTTCCAGCGGCCATCCGTTTTCGTCAAAGAAAGCCTGATTGTCCACTGCGCAGCCGCCAAAGTATTTTCCGGCATCTTCGGGGTCGTAGCTGCGGGCGCTGCTGGTGGCCCAGCCGCTGCCAAACTGTTCCCAGAGCGTAAAATTATTTTCCCGGCTTTCGGTGCCCACGCTGTTCCAGGTGCCTTCCCAGTAAACAACGCCGATCCCGTTTGCGGTGCGGTTCCGGATCGTATCAATCAGGTCGCGCACACTGTTGGCCTGGCCCTGAACGGTGAAGGGATAGGGCTTTTCGATCGTGCCGCCGTCTGATATGGTGTTGGGGAAAAAATCGGTATCCTCGGGAGTGTAAGCATAGCTGGTTTCCGCGACCATGACTTTTTTGTCATAGCTGGCGGCGACCTGTGAAAGCACGTTGGACAGGTTTTCCAGCGTTCCGTGCCAGTATGGATAATAAGAGGAAGCGAACACGTCATAATCCACTTTGTAGTAATCCAGTTTTTTAGCGTAGTTCATGTAGCTGTCCGCCTTTTCGGGGTTGGCGAAATGCACTGCCACCAGCGCAGAGGGGTAAACCTCCCGTACGGCTCTGGAACCTGCCTGCATCAGATACTGGATGTTGAACCAGGTTTTTTCTCCGCACATTTTGCCGTTCGTTTCGTTGCCGAGCTGAACGATGCTCACATCCACATTGGCATCCCTGAGAAGCAGAAGACAATCCCGGGTGTATTCATAAAGGGCTTGTGTTTTTTCTTCAATGGACAGGTTTTTCCAGGCTCTTGGCGTCATCTGCTTGCCGGGATCGGCCCAGAAATCGCTGTAATGAAAATCCACCATCAGTGTCATGCCGTATTTCTTTGCACGCTGCCCGATCTGCACACATTTTTCAATGTCGCAGTTACCGCCGCCGAAACCATTTCCTCTGGAATCGTAGGGGTCATTCCACACGCGCACACGGATGGTGTTGATGCCGTTTTCACTCAGAACCGCGAAAACATCCTCTTTTTCGCCCTTTTCGTTCAGATAAATTACACCGCTTTGTTCCTGCGAGATCACGGAGGATGCATCCATACCCAGGATGAAATCCTCTGTGAGGTTCTCCACTTTCTTCACATACAGGGTGTCGGAACCTGTTTCCGCCGGGGCAGGTATTGGAATGGATGCCAGAAAGAGCAGAAAACACAGCGCGGTCACAAATCTTGTTTTCATCTTTACAGCCTTCTTTCATATATCTTTTATATGATTGCGGAATTTGTCGGCATGGAGTCTCATTCGTTTTTCATCAAAAACCGTGCAGCTTCCACGCTGGCCCCATCCTTCAGGTGAAGACCGGCGTTTCCGAAAAACAGGATGCTTTCATCTCCTGATAGCTCCGGGCTGGAACTGATCCATTCAGAGACCCTGTTTCCGGGAAGCAGACCGGTCACGGTGAAGCCGGTGCTTTCATCTTTGTATACATAGATCCGCTCCCGGAATTCCTCCGCCAGTTTCTCTGGCACATCCCGGAACCAGTCACAGTAGGATACGCACTCACTTTCCTTCACGATATACAGATCGCCCCTGGGAAGGCTGTCGGTGCCGAACATGAAATAAGTGAACGGCTTCACCTTCACCATCTGGATCTTTTCCGGCATGATCGCTTCCAGCTTTACGGAAAGAGCCGTTTCCTGCACCGTGTGCGAGGGGGAAAAGTACACCGAAAGCTTTTGCTCCCCTGCCGTGTCGGTCAGAAAACCGAATATCCAGGCCCAGAGGATCAGACTGATAAACAGCCACAAAAGCAGCATCGGAACGAGCCCCCAGAATCGCTTCCATTTACTCATCTGCCGCCTCCCAACTGAATAGATAGCCCCGCACCGTAAGGATGCGCACATGTGCGCTTTGCTTTGGCAGCAGAGCAGCTTTTTCCTTCGGGATCTTGATTTCTGCGGTCTCTTCGTCATTTTTCAGCTTCAGCAGGAAAAACGTGATGCTTCCGGGGAGGGATACATAGCGCCCGGTGCTTTTAAGAATCCCTTCTCTTTCAGTTGGACCGCTCATTTCAGCATATTCCAGGATCCCCTCTTCATGCCGGCGGAGGGCCCGGACCGGTTTGATCTTCAATTCCCGGAGCAGGATCACCGCCCAGCCGCCCAGCGTGCTTATGATGACGGCGGCAAGAAGCATTCGTTCCGCGTTCCCGGTTCGCACAAAGGTGCAGAGCGCAACGCACGCGGACAGTGTGAAAAATGCGATGATGAAGGCACAGATACGCAGGCGTTTTTCTTTTTTTCTGCGTTCAAGAGTCTGAACATGTGTATATAAACAGGTCATGGTTTTCCTTTCTTTCCGGTCCGGATATGATCCTTTTAACAGTTTGAATATAGCATTTTTCCCTGGACTTGACAAGTGCCTTTGCTGAAGCTATTATGAATGAAACAATGTCCGGGCGTCCCATGTTCGGAAAAAGGGGAAAACACAGTGAACAGAAAGCGTATCTTTTTTGCTTTAATGCTGCTCGGCCTGAGCTTTCTTGCGGGGGCATTGGCTCTGGACAGCGGGGAGGAGTATGCTGTGAGCGGGATTTCGGAGAACCGCTCCGCACCGAACGGATACGGCCGGGTGTTTTACGAGATCTTTACCGGTTCCTTTTCCGATTCGGACGGTGACGGAACGGGGGACCTGCGCGGCATTATCAACCGGCTGGATTACCTGAATGACGGGGATCCTTTATCCGGCAAAAGCCTGGGTGTGGGCGGCATCTGGCTGACTCCGGTGTTTGAATCGCCTACCTATCATAAATACGATATCACCGATTACTACCGGATCGACCCTGCCTTCGGCACTGTGGAGGATCTGCGGGAGCTGATCGAAAAATGCCATGAGCGCGGCATGCTGATCATTCTGGACCTGCCCATCAACCATACAGGAAACCAGAATTCCTGGTTTGTCCAATTCTGCAATGCTCACCTGATGCATAACAGTGGGAACCGGTATTACGACCTTTATTCCTGGCTGCCGGAGGGAAGTCCGATGCCAGCCGGAAGGCATTTTACCCGCATCCCGGGTGCTGAAGGCTACTATGAGTGCAACTTCAGCGATAACATGCCCGAGCTGAATTACGATCTGCCTAAAGTGCGGCAGATGATGCTGGATGTGGCGCTGTATTATCTGGACCTGGGAGTGGACGGCTTCCGGTTTGACGCCGCCAAGTATATTTATTATGGCGATCACAGAAAGTCTGCCGATTTCTGGGAGTGGTACATCGGTGAACTGAAAAAGGTGAAGCCTGATATTTTCACGGTGGCCGAGGTATGGGATGGGGACGGCATTACGGATCAGTATCAGAAGGCCACGCCGTGCTTTGATTTTACCGTGGCTCAGTCCACCGGTCTTCTTGCGTCCACCGCCCGGCAGGGCAATGTGAACCGGTATACGGAATATGTGAGGGATTATCTGGAACGCGCCCGTACTCTTTCCGGTCAGGCTTCCTATGTTCCCTTCCTGGCCAATCATGACACCGACCGTTCAGCCGGCTATCTTACTTTGGCGGCAGGTCATGCCCAGATCGCGGCAAACCTGTATCTCCTGGGTCCCGGTTCCCCGTTCATTTATTACGGAGAAGAGATCGGGATGAGGGGCAGCCGGGGCGGCAGCAGCACCGATGCCAATCGCCGCCTGGCCATGCTGTGGGGGGATGGTGACACGGTGAAGGACCCTGTCGGCAGCACCTATGAGATCCAAAAGCAGACCCCTTACACGGTGCGGGATCTGATCGGGAAAGAGGACAGCCTGCTTACCTACTATAAGCGGCTGCTCCTGATCCGTGCAGCCTGTCCTGAGATCATTTCGGGAACCTACATCCCTTTGGTACTGAACGGAAAGACGGGCGGTTTCACCTCTTCCTTGGAGGAAAAATGTGTTACGGTGATCCACAATACCACGCTCAATACGGTCACAGTGGATCTGTGCACGGTGGAGGGGGCCTGCTTTGAACAGCTTTTTGCCTTTATCGGGATGGGCGGCGCAACCCTTGATAACGGTGTGCTTTCGTTGGATTCCCATACCAGTGCAGTGATCCGCTGACCGCCTTTTGCGATAGGTGACCCCCTCTGCGGGTGGGCTTATGCCCGGAAAGGAGCATAAATGAGCATGAAACAGTTTCCGGAGCTTCGGGAATTGAAAAACGGGCTTCGGTATTGGACCCATTCCTTTGATACCTTCAGGGTGAAGGTTCTTGTTCCGGAAGCAAAGCACCTTTCCGGGATCATCAACTTTGGTTTCCGGGCGCCCTATCCGGTTGTGTTTGAGGAGGAAGAGCTGACGCCGGAACAGGCGGCCCTTTACGCGGAACAGACGCACCTTCTTTCCATTACTGCCGGGCGGGATGCTTCTGTGGTGTTTTTGTATCCCACTGCGGAGGGCGGATGGCAGAATGCCCCGGATGATATTTATGCGGCTTTGATCGCGGAAACGCGCATCCATCAGTATTACCGGGACGGTGTAGTCAACATGCGGGACCGGTTTACCAAAGAGTGGCAGGATCATTATATCCGCGGCGCCATCTTTCGCTGCCTGCTTTACGGAAAAGGAAAAGCGGCGGATTATATTGCGAAGAACCTGCTGTGTACAGTGATGGGACAGTATCTCTGGGGACCGGGGGAGATCACGCCTGCTGCGGTCACGCTGGAGGGCCTTTCAAAAGAGCCGGTGTTTGAGCGGCGTGATATTCCTGTGGTGTCGGTGGGCAACAGTGAAAAGATCAATCAGGCTGTGTGCGCTCAGTGCGATCATGTTCTCATCCGGGATCTTCTGGATGCCGGAAGGGATTTTGATGAGCTCACCGGCCGTTTCCGCCGCTGGTGCGGAAAATTAGAGGAGGAAAACGGCCCGGAGGCTCTCAATATGACGGAGGAGCCGGGATATGAGTGGGTCCTTACCGGAGCGGACAATCGGGGAGACTTTGCAGATGAGCCCCGCCACCGGGTCGGCTTCATTGCCTGGTATGACCGGGATCTGTTTGATCACGGAAAGGTGCCTCTGCTGCTTGTTTTCCATGGGGGCGGCGATTCGGCATATTATATCAGCCTGGTTTCCGGATGGTATCGAGTGGCACACCGCAACCACTTTCTGCTGGTGGCGCTGGAAAATCATCTCGATACAACAGCCGGTGAAATACGGCAGCTGCTGGAGAAACTGAAGGAGCGTTATCCCATTGATGAAAAGCGGGTCTATGCCTCGGGCTTTTCCATGGGCGGCTGCAAATCCTGGGATCTGTGTCAGGAGGAACCCGGCCTTTTCGCGGCCCTGGCGCCGATGGATGCCACTTTTGAGGTGGGACTTAACCAGTATGGCGAGAAGGCGCCGAAGGAGATCAACCGCACCCTGCCTGTTCCGGTGTTCTATGCGGGAGGGGAGATCACGCCCCTGCCGGAGCTGCCATTCCAGGCAAAAAAGTGCCGGGACAGGATCGAGTGGCTTTTCAGCGTGAACCGGGTCAATAAGAAATATGACGCTCCGTTTGAGGATCAGTCCCATTGGGAGGATCCTGTATGGGGCGTCCGGGGAGACCGGGTGGAAAAGATCGAGGATCCTTCCCGGGGCAGCGTGCTCACCGTGCACCTGTTTGACAGTGAGGATGGGATATGCCGCACGGCTCTGGCCTCGGTAAGCGGTCAGGGGCATGAATGCCGGGAACATACCTGCGAATATGCATGGCAGTTTATGAGCCGGTTTTCGCTGGAAAAAGAATAACGAGTGATTTTGAGGCGTCTGTAAAAAGAAATGCAGCATCTGCTTAAAAATAGGATAGGGAAAATATGAAAAAAAGATTTGCCGCTCTTCTCAGCGTGCTTTTCTGGCTGACTGTGTGGGAAGTGGCTTCCCTTTTTACCGGAAACACCCTGCTGCTGCCAGGGCCGGTGGATACCTTTCATGCCCTGATGCGATTGTGTGCGACTGCGGTCTTTTGGCAGAGCATCGGGATGACGCTGCTGAGGGTTCTTCTGGGGTATGTTCTGGCGGTGCTTGTCGGAACCGGCATGGCTTTGCTATGCACCTTTCTGTCTCCCATGGAGACGCTCTTTGGCCCTTTGTGTACCGGCATCCGCTGCACTCCGGTAGCCTCCTTCATCGTGCTGTTATGGCTATGGCTCAGCAAGGATGCGGTGCCGGCTTTTGTGAGCGCACTGATGGTGGTGCCTGTCATCTGGACCGGAGTGCAGGAAGGCTTGAAGGCTGTTGATCCGCTGCTGCTGGAAATGTCCCGGGCTTACCGGTTCCCGTTCTTAAAAAAACTCAGGGATCTTTATTTTCCTTCCCTGCGTTCTCATTTTTCCGCCGCCTGTTTGACCGGCCTGGGTTTTGCCTGGAAAAGCGGCATCAGTGCCGAGGTGATCGCGGTGCCGCTGCGCGCGATAGGTACCGGGATCCATGATGCAAAGGTGCTGCTCGAGACCGATACCCTTTTTGCCTGGACCGCCGCGGTGATCCTGCTTTCGGTGCTGCTGGAGAAGGGGCTCCATTTGATCACGGAGAAAGGAAAAAAGCACGCATGATCGGTTTTGACACGGTCACCTTTGCCTGGGAAGGCAATACGGTTTTTGACAGGGTCTCCTTTACCCTTCCGGACAGCGGCTGCTTTGCCCTGATGGGGAAAAGCGGAGCGGGGAAGACCACCCTGATCCGCCTGCTCGCCGGTTTGATCCGGCCGGATGAGGGAAAGATCGTCGGAACAGAAAACCGAAAGATCGCCGTTCTTTTTCAGGAGGATCGGCTGCTTCCCTGGCGAAGCGCTCTAAAAAACGTAAGATTGGACGGCCGTGATCGGGAGGCCCGTGAGATCCTTCAAAAAATGGAGATCCGCGACCCGGACGCTTTCCCTTCCGAGCATTCCGGTGGGATGCAGCGCCGGGTCGCCCTGGCAAGGGCGCTGCATTTCGGGGGAGAGATTCTCCTGATGGATGAACCCTTTAAGGGGCTGGATGAATCCCTTCGGGAAAGGATCGCATGCGTTGTGAAAAACGCGGGCTTTCCCTTTATCCTGTTTGTTACCCACGATATGGAAGAAGCCCGGCTGATGGATGCAAAGGTGCTGGATATCGGGCTTTGGAAACGAGGAAAATGACATGCTTTACTCGGATATTCCTGTTCCCCGTCGGGAAAGCCCGGAGGGTGAAACGTACGAATTGCTGGCGAAGCTTGGGATCCCTTTTGAAAGGCTGGATCATGAGGCTGCGCCCACCATTGAAGCCTGTGCTGAGATCGACAGGCAGCTTGGCACACGCATGTGCAAAAACCTGTTTCTTTCCAATCGGCAGCAGACGGCGTTTTATCTTCTGATGATGCCGGGAGACAAGCCCTTCAAAACGAAGGAGCTGTCCTCTCAGCTGGGGGTAGCCCGTCTCAGCTTTGCGGATGAAGTAAAAATGCAGGAGCTTCTGCATATCCGTCCCGGTGCGGTCAGTGTAATGGGGCTGATGAATGATGGGGAGCATCAGGTGCGTCTTTTGATCGACCGGGATTTGCTGAAGGAAACTTATGTGGGCTGCCACCCCTGTGTGAACACTGCCAGCCTGAAGCTTAAGTGGAAGGATGTTCTGGAAAAATTTTTGCCCTTTACCGGTCATCAGCCGGTGATCGTAGATCTGAACGGAGAAAACTGAAAAAGGTCCGGCCTGGAAAGCCGGAAGAAACGGAGGAGATGCTTATGCCCTGTACCACGATCCTTGTAGGTAAAAATGCCAGCTATGACGGTTCCACCATGATTTCCCGCAATGACGACGGTTCCTTTGAGGCCAAACGGGTGATCACAGTTACTCCGGATAAACAGCCCCGGAAGTACAAATCAGTGATCGCGCATCTGGAGATCGAGCTTCCGGATGATCCTCTTGCCTACACCTCCGCTCCCAGTGTGAGCAGGAAAAACGGGATCTGGCCGGCCTGCGGCATCAATGAAAAGAACGTGGGCATGACGGCCACGGAGACCATCACCACCAACCCGCGTGTGATGGGTGCGGATCCGATGGTGGAGTATCAGCCTGCTTCCAGAGGGAAAAAGGCAGTGCCCGGCGGCATCGGTGAAGAAGATCTGGTGGTGCTGGTGCTGCCCTATATCCAAACTGCGAGGGAGGGCGTGGAGCGCCTGGGAATGCTGCTGGAAAAGTACGGCACCTATGAATCCAACGGCATTGCTTTCAATGATGAAAATGAGGTGTGGTGGATGGAAACCATCGGAGGTCATCACTGGATCGCCCGCCGCGTTCCGGATGACCGGGTGGTGATCATGCCCAATCAGTTCGGTCTTGACAATTTTGATTTTGATGATGCCTTCGGTGAAAGGAAGGAGCATCTCTGTTCAGCGGATCTGAAGCGCTTTGTGGAGCAAAACCATTTGGCACTGGATCAGGAAACCTCCTTTGACCCCCGGCTTGCCTTTGGCTCGCATGCCGATTCCGATCATATCTACAACACGCCGCGAGCCTGGTACATGGCCCGTTACTTTATGCCCACTGCCTTTGTGTGGGATGGCGAAAATGCCGATTTTACTCCCGAAAGCGACGATCTTCCCTGGTCGCTGGTGCCGGAAAGAAAGGTGACGCCGGAGGATGTTAAATACCTCCTTTCCTCTCATTATCAGGGTACTCCTTATGATCCCTATGACCTTTCTTCTCCAAAGCACGCAAAATACCGGGTGATCGGTGTACCCAACAGCGATGTGAGCATTCTGCTTCAGATCCGCGGCTATATGCCCGATGCGCTCAAGGGCGTGGAATGGGTGAGCATGGGTGGCAGCGGCTACACCGCAATGGTGCCCCTGTATGCCCGCGGCGGCAGGATGCCGGATTATTTCTCCGCTACGCCCGAAGAAGTGACTACCGGCTATTGCTATTGGGACAGCCGCCTCATTGCGATGATGACGGATGCTTATCATTCCACCGGCCTCATTTTGGATGAACGTTATCAGAACAAGGTATTCAATCAGGGTCGCCGCATCCTGCATGATATGGATGAAAAGTATCTGAAGGAAAAGGAACTTTCGGTGCTTTCAGAGGCCAATAAACAGATCGCTGTGATGCTGAAAAAGGAATCCGCCGCAGTGATCGCAAAGCTGCTGGGCAATGCCGGGGAGCATATGAAGACCCGTTACCACAGGGGAGACAACTGAGAATTGAAACGGGGCCTGCCGGATATCCGGCAGGCCCCGTTAAACAGATGGATTATTCGCCAAGGGTGAAGGTGGGGATCACGCCGCCTTCAAAGCCTTCGTTGTTCAGGATGAAATCGCGAACCTTTTCGGTGCACAGCACGGTGCGCAGAGCGTTGAGCCAGGCACTGTCCACATCCTCGGGACGGCACACCACATAGTTGGTGTACACTTCACCGGTGAGGCCGTCAGCTTCGGTGAACAGGGCGTCATCCTTCACGGTCATGCCGGCATCCAGCACGTAGTTGCCATTGATCACGGCGAAGGCCACATCATCCAGCACGGAGGGGATCATCTGGGCATCCAGTTCCACGATCTCCAGGCCCTTCTTGTCCACGATATCTTCGGGACGCAGGTTGGCGGTGTAGTCAGCACCCTCGGGAAGCACGATCAGGCCGGCATCCTGCAGAAGAAGCAGGGCGCGGGTCTCGTTGGAGGGGTCGTTGGTCACGGCGATCTTATCACCGGCGGCAATGTCCTTCAGATCCTTCTTGGTGCCGGGATAGATGCCGTAGGGTTCGCAGTGAACGCCGATCGCGGCTACCAGCTGCTCGTTCTCGGGAACGTTGGCATTGTAGTCATTGAGGAAGGGGATGTGCTGGAAATAGTTGCAGTTGCATTCCTTGGCGGCGGTGGCGGGGTTGCCTACATAGTAATCGGTCACGTCCAGGATCTCCAGATCATAGCCCAGGGCAGCCAGATCATCACGTACGAATTCCAGAATGATGGAGTGGGGAGTGGTGGAGGCCATCACGGTGATCTTTTCATTCGCACCGGCGATGGAGCAGGACAGGAGCAGTACCAGGACAAGCAGAACAGCAGCAAACTTTTTCATGGGGTTTCTCCTTTCAAAATGGTTTCTTATTATTCCGGTCCGTTATCAGCGGATCCGGTGGTCCAAACGGCGTGAAAGCCGTGTGCCCACGATGGTGATGAGCTGCACCAGCAGCACCAGGGCTGCTGATGCGACATACATGAAATTATAGTACTTTTTTCCGCGCTGATATCCCTTGGTGATGGCGTAACTGCCGATGCCGCCGCCGCCCACCGCAGATACCATTGCGGTGTAAGCCAGGATGGTGGTGATGCACACCGCTGCGCCGTTTACCAGGGAAGGAATGGCTTCGGGGATCAGCACCTTACGGATGATCTGCCAGGTGGTGGAACCCATGCTCTGGCTCGCTTCGATCACGCCGGGATCCACTTCCAACAGGCTGCTTTCCACCATGCGGGCCACATACGGGGCTGCCGAGATCACCAGCGGGAAAACCGAAGCTGCGGTGCCGATCGCGGTGCCCATCACGATACGGGTGACCGGGATCAGCATGGCGATGAGCAGGATGAAGGGGATGGAACGCATAAAGTTGATCACCGCGCCCAGGATGGAATTGAACACCGGGGCGGGGCGGATGCTGCCTTTGCGGGTGATCACCAACAGCACACCCAGCGGAAGACCGATCAGGTAGGAGAAGAAGGAAGCAAAGAAGGTCATCGCCAGAGTTTCGCCGATGCCGGTAAGCACCAGATTCCAGTCGATACTCATGCTCTCGTCACCTCCTTTACGGTAAGGCCTTCGTTTTTGAGGTATTCCATGATCCTGTTATGAGTTTCAATGTCCTCAGGCATTTCGATCATCATCTGCCCGTAGGATTTACCGTTGATGCGCTTGATATCAGCGGAAAGGATGTTCACCGCGATGCCGCACTGCTGCACAAGCCCCGCGATGATGGGCTGGCATTCCTTACCGTCATCGAACACGATACGGATGGCCGGCACATCGGGCAAAGCCTCTTCATCCTGACCGGTGGGAACGATGCCAAACAATCGCTTTCCTGCGGCGGACTTGGTGTGAACGAATACGTCGTCCACGGTGCCCTCCTCCACGATGCGGCCGCCGTCCAGAATGGCGACGCGGTTGCAGATCTGCCGGATCACCGCCATTTCATGGGTGATCAGCACCACTGTGATCCCCAGCCGCTGGTTGATATCCTGAAGCAGCTTCAGAATGGACTGAGTGGTCATCGGGTCCAGAGCGCTGGTGGCTTCGTCGCACAAAAGCACCTCCGGGTCGCTGGCCAGGGCCCGCGCAATGGCCACGCGCTGTTTCTGGCCGCCGCTGAGCATGGCGGGGTAGGCGTCGATCTTGCTTTCCAGTCCCACGATCTGAAGCAGCTCCCGTGCGCGTTTTTCAGCTGCAGTGCGGGATTTTCCGGCGATCTCCATGGGATAGCACACATTGCGGCCTACCGTTTTCTGCATCAGCAGGTTGAACTGCTGGAAGATCATGCTCACCTTGCGTCGCATCGAAAGCAATTGCCTGCCGTTCATCGTGAGGATATCGGTGCCGTCGATCAGGATCTGACCGTCGGTGGGGGCATCCAGCCGGTTCACACAGCGGATTAGCGTGGATTTTCCCGCGCCGCTCATTCCGATGATGCCGTAGATCTCGCCCTTGTTGATGGAAAGGTCGATGCCGTCCAGGGCAACTACTTCACCGCCGGGCACGGGATACACTTTGCGCAGATTTTTCAGTTCTATCTGGGGAATGTTCCGATTGGAGCGGTCGGTGTTTTCTGGATTCAAGTTTTTCTCTCCCTTCGGTATAAAAACAGAGGGCAGCCTGTGCTGCCCTCCGGAAAGATCGGTTGATACTTTCGTATTCAGGCACACAGGAAAGCGGAGCACATGCTCATGCACATGCCCATACGCATCATCATGGCGGTCTTTGCTGTCATGCGCGTCGCTCTCCTTCCGTGCGAAATAAAGTATGCACGTATGTTAACGTATATTTTCCATTCTGTCAACCCGAAAATAACATTTTTCTTCAAAAAACAATGTAAAAACAATATCGGGCTTCATTACGATGCATAAAAATTCAGAAAAGGTCTCCGCTCAGGTATCTTTCCCCGGTATCCGGCAGCAGGATCACGATGTTTTTTCCTTCGTTTTCTTTTTTTCGGGCTTCACCGATCGCGGCATGCAGTGCTGCGCCGGAGGTGATCCCGCAGAGCAGTCCTTCGCATTTTGCAAGCAGCCTTGCAGCGTTGTAAGCATCTTCGCCGGATACGGGAACCACCTCGCCCGGTATGGCCCTGTCCAGTACAGGGGGGATAAAGTTGGCGCCGATGCCCTGCAGGGGATGCGGACCGGCTTTTCCCTGAGTGAGCAGGGGGGATTCGGAAGGCTCCACCCCCAGGATCTTTACCCCGGGGATTTTTTCTTTCAGGTATCTTCCTGTTCCGGTAATGGTGCCGCCGGTGCCGATGCCAGCGACGAACACAGCGACTTGACTGTGAAGATCCTTTTCAATCTCAGGCCCGGTGGTGTCGTAGTGGGCCTGTGCGTTTGCGGGATTATCGAACTGACCGGCGATGATGGAACCGGGATTTTCTTTCCGGAGCTCTTCCGCTTTTTCAATTGCGCCGGCCATGCCCTTTTTTCCTTCTGTCAGGATCACTTTTCCGCCGTAGGCTCGGATCAGGCTGATCCTTTCTTTGCTCATATTATCCGGCATCACGATGATCACCCGGTAGCCGCGCAGTGTGCCGACGCATGCGAGGGCAATGCCTGTGTTGCCGCTGGTGGGCTCGATCACTGTGCCGCCGGGGCGGAGCAGGCCTCTTTTTTCGGCGTCGTTGAGCATGGAAACAGCGGCCCTGTCCTTGGCGGAACCGGCAGGGTTGAAACGCTCGGCCTTGGCAAACAGATGACCGGGCAGCCCCAGCGCTTTTTCGATCCGTTCAAGCCGGATGAGCGGCGTGTTCCCAATGAGTTCTTCAACAGACGATACCAGCATACCGTTACTCCTCAATTCAAAGGGCTGCAGATCGAGCTGCAGCCCCGCTTTTCATTTGTTTAAGCCTCTTTTTTTCGAATGAACAAAATGCCAAGGCATCCCGGACCGCAGTGGCAGGTGATGGTGCAGCCAGCCCGGGTGATGAGTACTTTTTTGAAGGGATACAGACTTTTTACCTGGTCAACCACATTTTGCAGCTGCGCTTCTTCAATGCCGGAGTGGGTGACGAAGCACAGGTCATCACAAATATCCTCTCTTCCGCCAAGACGGGAAGAAACATAGCTTTCCACACATTTGAGATAGTTGCCGCGATATTTTTCCGCCATTCCCATCGTGCCGTTTGTTACGCGGATGCTGGGCTTGATGCGCAGCAGGTTGGCTCCGAGCGCGGCAACCATGGAGCAGCGGCCGCCCTTGATCATATAATCCAGCTTGTTCAGCACAAAGCTGGTCTCCACCCGATCCTGTGTGTCATTCAGGGCAGCCACGATCTCCTCCGCTGTCATTCCCGCGGCGCGCATCCTAACGGCTTCCATCACCATCAAACCGTTGCCGGTGGAAAGATTGCCGCTGTCCACCACGTAAACATTCTTGAAATGGGCTGCGGCGTCGCAGGCGTTTTGGTAGCAGGAGGAAAACTTTTTTCCCAGGGTGATCTCGATTACGGCATCATAGCTTCCGCTCAGCCCGGTGAACAGGGAATGATAGGTGTCGATGTTGACCGCCGAGGTGGAACACAAACTGCCGCCCTGATCAACAAAAGCGACGATATCGTCTGGAGTGATATCCACGCCGTCCTGAAAGGGCATGCCCCCCTTGATAATGGTGAGAGGGGTCACTGTGATGTCATTCTCTTTCAGCAGATCGAGGGTGAGATCACAGGTGGAATCAGTGCAGATCTTGATGTTCATGAACAGACTCCTTTCACAGATACATTTCCATTATACCCTTTTTGCCGGCTTTTGCAAGAGAGGGTGCCTTGTATTTTCCGGCTCCCGGAAATATA
Organism: Clostridia bacterium; assembly: GCA_045617125.1. GTDB lineage: Bacteria > Bacillota > Clostridia > Christensenellales > Aristaeellaceae > ZC3RG03. The sequence continues at coordinate 25,320 of JAZLIA010000074.1, forward strand.
ATAATGATGAAAGAGCGATTGGAATAAGGAGGGCGGATAAATGAAGACAAATCCTTTCCGGGCAGAATATCCCAATTTTTTTGAGCGGATCGGGAAAACAAGGCAGGAAACGGAAAAACGGGTGAACGAGATTTTCGATACCATCTTTTTTGACCCTGAAGAAAATTTCTGGCATGAACCTGACGGGGATTCCGGCTGTTTAGTGGACACCGGAAATGTGGATGCCCGCACTGAGGGGATCAGCTACGGCATGATGATGTGCGTGCAGATGGACAGGCAGGATCTGTTTGATAAGCTGTGGCGCTTTGCCCTGCGCTATATGTATTTGACGGAAGGAAAGCATGCAGGGTACTTTGCCTGGAGCGTCAGTCCCGACGGAAAAAAGAATGCTTACGGCCCTGCGCCGGACGGGGAAGAATATTTTGCCGCATCGCTCATTATGGCGGCCGGACGGTGGAAGAGCGCGGAGTTTGATTATCTTTCCTCTGCCAGAGAGCTGCTTTTTCGCTGCGTTCACCAAAGTGAAATGACGGAAGGCGGCTTCCCGATGTGGGATCCGGAGCTTTATTACATTCGGTTCGTACCGGAAACAAAGTGGAGTGATCCGAGCTATCATTTGCCTCATTTTTACGAATTGTTTGCTCTTTATGCCGATGAGAGGGACCGGGATTTCTGGAAAAAGGCTGCGGAGGAGAGCCGGAAGTATCTTTTCCTGTGCGCCGATCCCGAAACCGGTCTTTCACCGGAATATGCCGAATATGACGGCACTCCGCGCTTTTTCCCCGGTAAGCCCTTTGCATTCTACTCGGATGCCTACAGGGTATCCTCCAACATTGCCCTTCACCATCTCTGGTGCGGAGAGGACGAACGGCTGTCCCACATTGTGCGGAACCTCCAGAGGTTCATGAGGGAGCATCCGGAATGTATGGAGCATGCCTGCGACCTGAAAGGCACGCTCTTTTCCGAGCCTGTGATGCATCCGGTGGGGCTGATGGCCACCCTGGCCGCGGCTTCTGTCGTGACGGGAGATGAAGAATACCTGCGCAGGCTTTGGGATTCTGCTCCGCGCAAAGGAGAAAGACGGTATTACGATAACTGCCTTTATCTGTTTGCGTTTCTGATGCTTTCCGGTCATTACCGGGTGTATCTGCCAAAGGAGCGGTAAAGGTGAGTGAGAAAGAACAGTCTCTTGCTTTTACCCGGGCGGTGAGCAGCTATATCATCCGCCGTGCCCCGGTCATTTCCTACACCGATGAAGAGGTGAAAAATGCGGAGTCCGCGTTTTCTCAGGAGGAAAAGAATATTCTTCGCGAAGCCGGGTGGCTGGGGGAGGATTTTGAATGCTTTTATGTAACAAACCGGTTTGTGAATGGGATCGGCCTGCAGGACAGGGCTTCTGACCGCTTTTTGCAATTGCTTTACCGGAATGCCCGAAGGCTGGATGCTTCCGCTTTCCGGCAGGACCCGTATCTTGCGCATATCAGGGTGCCTGAAAAAAAGATCGGGCGTTTTCAGCTGAAAAACGTATCCTACCAAAGAGGGGAGATCCTGCAGTATGATATGCCCGATCTGTCCGCTCCGGTAACGGTGCCGAAACTGGGCTTTTTTTCCGAGGAGGTCACCTTTCCCGCGGTGTATGAAGGAGAGATGCCCTGGGTGAGCGTGTGTCCAAGTGAGATCAACTCGATGACCCCGGATGTTATGCGTGCTCATGGCTGCGTGCTGGTGCTGGGCTTGGGCCTGGGATGGTATCCCTACCGCATCTCGCTGCTTCCTTCTGTGGAAAGCATCACGGTGGTGGAGATCAGCGGGGAGATGATCCGCTTATTCAGGGAGCAGCTTCTTCCCCAGTTTGAGCAGGGGAAAAAGATCCGGTTAGTGCAGGCGGATGCCTTTGACTATCTTAAGCAGGTGAGACCGGGTCAGTTTGATTTTTGCTATGCCGATATCTGGGAAAGTCAGGCGGACGGAGCGGATGCTTACAAAAAGATACAGCCGTTTGAACGCTGCCTGCCGGGTACGGAGTTTGCCTACTGGATCAGGGAACAGATCCTGTGGCAGCTGAAACAGGATGAAGAGTGAGGGAATACGCATGATCGTAAAACGTCTTGAACAGAACGAGAAATTTGAAGCCGGAAGGATCGCCGCCATCTGCTTCCATGCCCGCACGGAGCACCCGGAAGAGAAGCGGGCCGAAGCGGAAAAAAACGGGGATGAGATGTTCGGTGCTTTTTCCGATGACGGCTGCATGATGGGCAGCATCATCAACAATCATTTTCTTTTCCACCTGCGGGGGCGGGAGGTGACGGGCGGAGGCATCGGAGCGGTATCCACCCTGCCGGAATTCAGGGAAAAGGGCGTGATCCGGGAGGTGTTTGAAAAGCTCCTTCCTTCTGCGCGGGAGCGGGGAGAGGTGCTTTCGGCGCTGTATCCCTTCAGTCATGAGTTTTACAGGAAGTTTGGCTATGAAACGGTGCTGAGGGGAACGGAATATGATTTTTTCCCGGATCAGGTGAGGCATTACCGCGGCACGGAACAGGCGCGTCTTTGGCATGAGGGGGAAAACACCGAAGCCTTTACCCGCATCTATCACACCTGGGCCCGGGATCTTCGGCTTTCCCTTGCGCGGGATGATGAGAAGATGCGTGCGGAGCATGTGAACGGCAAGTACTGGCTGGACCGGCGCTTTTGTTATCTTTTCGGCAGCAGCGGAAAGGAAAATGCCTACCTGGTGTTTGATGATATCCGTCATGACCCGGCGGCTATCCTTTCCGTGCGCGAAGCGGCATGGTGTGACAGGGAGGGCTTCCTTTCCGTGCTGGCGTTCCTGGGCCGCTTTACGGCGGATTACGGAAACGTGGTCTGGCCTATGCCCACCGGGATCGATCTTCTGCCGTTTTTCCGGGATCCCTACAGTGTGAACGTGCGGCCTCTGCGAGATTATATGCTGCGGGTGATGAACACGGAAAAGCTTCTTTCCTGCCTCGCGGAGGGGACCGGGGCCTGCTTTACGTTGAAAGTGTACGGGGATAAACAGCTTTTACAGAATAACGGTGTTTTCAGGGTGCAGGATCGCAGTGTAAAAAGAGAGGAGACCGCCTGCCCGGATATCACGTTATCCATTCATGCCCTGGCGGGTCTGGCGTCCGGAACAAGAAGCCTGGGGGAGAGCCTCCTTCGGGAGGATGTGAACATATCCGGAAACAGAGAGGCCCTGGAAACCGTGTTCAAACGGGACAGCGTGTATGTGGGAGATCATTTCTGAAAGATCCATCCGGATGTGTTCAGACAAAAAAAGCGACAATCGGAGCGGGGATCGTTCCGGCGGCCGCTTTTTCTGTTATGATTTCCTGAGTGTTGTATTCATGCCAGATAACTGAGATAGAAATTCTCATACTAAATCCCCATGCCCTGTTTATGGTGCATGGGGATTTAGTATCAATAATCAAAGTCAACCTTTGGGCTTGGGCATGTTTACGGCGATGAGTGCGATGATTTTTTCACTGTTTTCACGAATCGTATAGAACGTATGAAGAGATGATTTGTTGTATGCGCGGAAACTGTTATGAGTATGCTGGATGAGATAATCTTCAAAAAAGTTTTCCCAACTGAAATACTTTGCGGATTCAATGCTATTACCTGGGTTTTCCATCATCTCTGTTAGATCGGGTTCATTGATCAATCCGGATCGCAGAATCAGCCATTCAAAGGATTCGGGTAGGCATATCGTGATTCTATCGGAATACTGATGCTGAAGTTTCATGATCCGGCTCATCTCTGAACCAAATGCAGCTCCGTCCGCGATCACAAACACTTTTTGATCGTGGTGTCCCTTGAGCCAGGAAAAGATATTGGAATTGGATCTGGCAGCTTCGCATTGCACTGTTGTTCCGTCATAATAATGTTGATAGAACTGATAGCCCGATCCGGCATCTTCTGTCAGTACCACTTCCGATTTTATACTTTGCGCTGCTTTGGCATAAACATATCCCTTTTGAGGTTTATACAGCCGTTGAAAGGTATGATACTTGCCGCTGGTCTTAATCTCATATATTTCATCTACGCTGTAAGGAAGCTCGTGCAGAGGTTCACGGGAGAAAATCACGTAGTAATTATCCGTATGTCGGATGGCAGAAGCAAAAGCCTGCGATGCAATATATTCGGCATCTTCATCAATAAAAACAATGCTGGCGCTGATTTTTTCCAGTCGTGACTGCCAATCGGTATCAGCAAGCAACGCGATGCAAGGCTGCTCACATATGATCCGAACGCCACTTTTGACTTTTAAGCGGGCGTAGGCGGCAATCATATCAAAAAGCGTTGTTTTTCCAGTTCCGCTATTGCCTTGCACCACAGTGATATTTCTGACCAGCTCAAACGAATATCGCACCCGACTATCAGAGACCTTAACAGAAATCGTACCTATCATATTGTCTCACACATACTCGCCTGCAAGCAGAACAAGCTCCTTCATATTATGCGCGATCTTTTTGCTGTTCATCACCATGATTTTAAATTCACCGTCTCCAAAATCCATGAGATGGCGAAGATTGATAACCACTTTTTTCTTTTCTGCGATCTTCAGCAGCCATTTTGCACAGTTGTCACCGCATTTAGACGCGTTGAAAATCTTACCGGAATCTTTATAAATGAGAATCAGTGTTTTCACGCCGCCGGAAAGTTGAATCGGAGAAATGGCACCCAAAACCGGACTCTGAATGAAGTTCACGCCCTTTACTTCGGATTGATCCACATCCAGAATCATTTCCATCGTCATAGGATCCGTGATCCACTGATCCTTATACGTGTGTTTAAAGTATGTGGAAGTATCATAGATGGCTTCCGGCATTTCACCAAATTGAATATTCAGCATAGAAAGCCTCCTGTTAAAGAGCCATTTTGAGGATGCACAGCGAGATACATCAAGTAAAATTCGTTCGTTGGTGAGGGTAATATCCTCCATAATCATTTTACTTCTTTTTTTCATCCCTGGCAAGGAAAAGAGAAATGTGAAATGTGGGAAAAGCAAGGCAATCAGGGGAAAAAACCATCAAACCGTGATCGGTTGAAAGGATGACCGGTGCATATATGGCAATATGAAACTGAACTGTTCAGACAAAAAAAGCGACAATCGGAGCGGGGATCGTTCCGGCGGCCGCTTTTTTCTGTTATGATCGCCCTGTTGACGGAATGTCTGATTAAAGGAGGACGGGATGGACGAAATCATTCTGGATGTGCGGGGGCTTACAAAACGTTACCCCGGCTTTTGCCTGGATCAAGCGGATCTTCAGCTCAAAAGGGGAAGCATACACGGCCTGATCGGCCGGAACGGGGCAGGAAAGACCACCCTGATCCGGTCGGTACTGGGGTTTATTCCCCGGGATGAGGGAACGGTTCGGGTGTTTTCGATGGACCCGGACGCTGATGCCTGCTGCATAAGGCAGAAAATCGGTTATACCGGCGCGGGGGTTTTTTATCCGAGAGAAAAGATCAGTACGATCGCGGAGGTGACACGGCGGTTCTATCCCGGTTGGGAAAACAACCGGTGGAAGGAACTGCTCCGGCTGTTTGATCTTGACGAAAATAAATGCCCGGCGGAGCTTTCTGAGGGTATGAAGGTGAAGCTGCGGCTGGCCCTTGCCCTGGCTTACAGGGCGGAGCTGCTCATTCTGGATGAGCCCACCTCGGGGCTGGACCCTGTGAGCCGGGATGAGCTGACCTGTTTATTTATGGCTCTTGGAAAAGGAGGCACCACCATCCTGTTTTCCACTCATATCACCTCCGACCTGGAAAAGTGTGCCGACCATATCACTTACCTTAAGGAGGGAAAGGTGCTCTTGAGTGCGGAAAAGGAAGCATTTCTGCGTCACTTTGAAGCATGCGGACAGGGAAGCACGCTGGAGGAGATCCTGGTGAATACCGGAAAGGACAAAAAATATGAAAGCTTTGCTTTATAAGGAGGCGCGGCTGGCCTCATTGCTCACCTATTTCTTTCTTCTTTTTTCGCTTACGGTTCTGATCCCCAACTATCCTTCTCTTCTTGGCGCATTCTTTATCTGCTTTGGCCTGTTCCATACCTTTCAGAAGGGGAGGGAGAACGGAGAACCGCTGTTTACAGCCCTGATGCCGATCAGGAAAAGCGATGTGGTGCGGTCCCGTTTCCTGTTTGCCGCGTTGATCCGGTTTTGTGGTCTGCTTCTGACCCTTCTTTTTTCTCTGCTCCGGGCGCACTTTTTGAAGGATGTTCCGGTTTATGCTCAAGAGCAGCTGCTTAAGCCGGGTTTTGTGCTTCTTTCGTGGATGCTTTTGATCTATGCGGCGTTTGACCGGGTGTTCATGTCTCAGTTTTACCGTACAGGACGAAAGCTGGGAGTGCCCTTCCTGCTGTTTTCAATGGTGAGCGTTGTGATGATCTTTGTGTCGGAGATCCTACCGCATATTCCGGGAATGGAATGGATGAACGACGGTTTTTCGGGCGGAAAACCGCTTTACATGTTCCTTATTAGCTGCATAATATACGGGATCGTGTCTTTCTGCTCCTGCCGTCTTTCCTGCCGCAGGTTTGAAAAGGCGGAAATATGAATAAGAATATCCTACCGGCTTTCGTTTCAGATGCCAAAGCCCTGGCTCAGCAGCCACCGCACGCACAGCGAGGCCCAGACGGATACATCCGGGTATTCCGCAGCCAGTCCCAGCCCGTGAGGGCCGTGGGGAAAAAGGTGAAGCTCAAGGTGGGCTTCACTTAGGGATTTGCGAAAAGCAAGTTTTTGAGTGACTCCTTCAAACGGTACAAGCAAAAAAACGGTCGCATTTGGGACTAATAATCCTAAATGCGGCCGTTTTTTGTTTATCCGTAGGCGATGCCGGAGCGAATCGCGGCATCGCTGGGCTTGTGTACTTATTTTTCCATTCCCATCAGAATGTCCAGAACAGTGTCAAGCTGTTTCTGCACCTCTTCCCGATAGTAGGAATCCTTCGAGGAGCGGCTTGCCTTAAAGCCGTCAAAATGATTCAGACCGTTTACTTTTACATAATCACGGATTTGATTCATGGTGCGGGTTGCTGCATCATGTCCTAACTGCATCGCTTCATAGAACGCTTCGCCCTGCACGTTCTGAACCATCAGGGTAAGAGCAAGGCAGTGTTTCGGGGAAGCTTTGAGGAGCTTGTCCAGCACGGATTTCGTCCTTGCCGCAGATTCCTTCTCTGCTTCTTCCTGCATATAGATTTCTTCCGGAGAAGGTGAACTGACGGGACAATATCCGTATTCGTCCTCCAGCTCATCGATGGAAACGAATCTGGGCATTTCACGCTCATATTCGCCACGGTGCGGACAATGGGCGCAATCAGGATGGTTGTTTCCGTTCTTCTTCGGACAGGGTTTCTTGCTTCCGTCCGGCTGCGGAATCAGGCAGCGACCGTAAAATACGGGCTTTTCATCTCTCACATAGCTGTTGAACTGCGACTTTGCGATTGATGCAAATTCCCTCGGGACGGCTTTC
>JAZLIA010000075.1:0-13163 GCA_045617125.1 Clostridia bacterium
ATTTTTTGTGTTCAGTATGACCGGCTATGGCAGATCAACAGTGGAACAGGAAGGCAGACAGCTTACGTTGGAAATGAAAAGCGTAAACCATCGTTTTCTGGATGTTTCTGTCAAATTGCCGCGTGCGATCGCATTTGCGGAAGACACCATCAAGAAAAGTGTGTCGGATCGCTTAAAAAGAGGACACGTTGAAGTTTCCGTTGCCTATATCAACGCCCGTGAAGATGCCCGGATCATTACTGTAGATGAAGCGCTTGCAAAACAATACTATGCGGCAGCCAAGTCTCTTGAGGAAAAACTTTCTGTCGTGAATGATTGCACAGCCGGTTTTCTTCTGCAAATGCCGGATGTGGTTAATGTGACTTTAAATAATGAAGACACAGAAGCCGTTTGTTCTCTTGCACGCATTGCGTGCCAAAATGCCCTTGATGAAATGGTGCGTATGCGCAGGACAGAAGGAGAAAACCTGGAGAAAGATTTAGCAGAACATCTTCAGCTTTTAGCAGGTCTGAGGGACAGGATCGCGCTGTTGGCTCCGGAAGTTCCGAAAAATTACCGTGAAAGACTCATAAACCGTCTGAATGAACTGGATATTCAGGGAGACGATGCACGAATTGCACAGGAAACTGCCATTATTGCGGATAAATGTGCTATCGATGAGGAATTATCGCGTATTGTATCTCATATTGCTCAAATGCGTGAAATATTTGCGATGGAAGGGGAAACTGGCAAAAAATTGGATTTTCTTACCCAGGAATTGAACAGAGAGTGCAATACGATCGGTTCAAAAGCTTCTGACGCCCGTATTACGGCTTTGGTTGTAAGTGCGAAGTGCGAAGTAGAGAAGATCCGGGAACAGGTTCAGAATGTAGAGTAAAAGGAAATACAGACAAATGAAATTACTGAATGTCGGATTTGGAAATATGGTAGCATGCGAAAGGATCGTATCTGTTATATCTCCCGACAGTGCTCCGGTGAAACGGATGATCCAGGAGGCGAGGGACAGTGGTCATATCGTAGATGCGACCGCCGGCAGACGTACGCGCGCCGTATTGATCATGGACAGCGGTCACATTGTTCTTTCAGCAATTACTCCGGAAACTGTATCGATACGCTGTGCAGACAATAAGGGCATTCCAATGCCTTAAAATTTGATTTATGAGGAGATGGGCCATGGGCCCTCCAATTGAAAGATGACAATAAAACAGAAAGGCATGCTGCTTGTAATATCCGGTCCTTCTGGTGTGGGAAAAGGAACCGTCTTCAATAAAGTGCTGGAAGAAGACAAAACATTTACTTTTTCTACCAGTGTAACCACACGTGCGCCAAGACCGGGCGAGATCGATGGTGTTCATTACTTTTTCATCACGGATGAAGAATATGACCGTCTTATTGCGGAAGACGCTTTTGTGGAACACGCTGAGGTACATAATCATCGGTATGGAACTTTACGCAGTCAGGTAGATTCCGCACTTGAAAAGGGACTTAACGTGGTACTCGACATTGATCCGCAAGGCGCGTTAAATGTGATGAAAAAATGTCCGGATTGCGTATCCGTGTTCATTCTTCCTCCGGATATGAATACTTTACGTAGGAGGCTTACCGGCCGCGGTACTGAAACGGAAAATGAAATCGAGCGGCGGCTTGGCAACGCAAGGGGCGAGATCGAACAGGCGGATAAGTATGATTATGCGATCATCAATGATAAGCTGGAAGAAGCCTGCGAACAATTAAAAATAATTATTGCCGCTGAAAAATTGCGTACTATCAGGCATATGCCTGATATCCAATAAATCCCTAATTTGAAAGGAGAAACATTATGCCTGTCAACAAACCCGGAATCGGTGAACTGAGTGAGAAAGTAGACTCCCGTTATACTCTTGTTGTGGAAGCTTCCAAACGCGCCCGCGAATTGATCGCCGGTGCGGAGCCTCTTGTAGATGGAAAAGATCGTAAACCGGTTTCCATTGCAGTTGACGAGATCAATCGCGGACTGCTTACTTACCACAGGAATCTTGAGGACGAAGAGGAAACCTGATCATGGATCTGAAAGGTAAGAGTATCGTTCTTGGCGTGACCGGCGGAATAGCAGCGTATAAAGCATGCGAACTCACTTCCAGACTGCGTAAGGCAGGCGCAGAGGTGCATGTGATCATGACGAAAAATGCGTGCAACTTCGTTCAGCCGCAGTCTTTCCAAACGCTGAGCAGCAATCCGGTCTGCACGGATACATTTGCCGTTCCAACGGCATGGGAAGTGGAACATGTTGCGCTTGCAAAAGCCGCTGATCTTTTTGTGATCGCTCCGGCAACTGCAAACATGATTGGAAAACTTGCAGCCGGTATTGCTGATGATATGCTTTCCACAACGGTAATGGCGACCCGTGCTCCGGTGCTGATTGCACCTGCGATGAACACCGGCATGTGGGAAAACGCGGCTACACAGCATAATCTGGAAGTGCTGAAAGAACGCGGATATATGTTTATCGGTCCTGAAGGCGGTTTTCTTGCCTGTGGCGATAACGGCACTGGCAGAATGACTGAACCTCAAAGTATATTCGATGAATGCATACGCATTCTGAGCAGAGAGAAGGATCTTTCGGGGGTGCGTCTCCTTGTAACTGCAGGGCCCACACGCGAACAGATCGATCCGGTGAGATTCATTACCAATCGGTCTACAGGAAAAATGGGATATGCTATTGCAGAAGCTGCCGCTTTAAGGGGGGCTGATGTGACGTTGGTTTCCGGACCGGTCAGCATACCTTCACCCAAGGGTGTAAGACTTGTAAATATTACCGACACAGCATCCCTTTGCGAAAAAATGGTAGCGCTCTGCCCTGAACAGGATGTGGTGATCCAGTCTGCTGCTCCGGCGGATTTTACACCGGTAAGCTTTTCTGAAAGCAAGATCAAGAAGGATTCGTCTGGAATGCTGACGATCACCTTCCGTCAAACTCAGGATGTGGCGAAGACCATAGGAATGAACAAGCGTGAAGGACAGACATTTATCGGTTTTGCCGCTGAAACAGATGATGTACTTGAAAATGCCGTAAAAAAGCTGAAAAGCAAGAACCTGGATATGATCGTGGCAAATGATATCAAGAAACCCGGGGCCGGTTTCGGTACGGATACGAATATCGTCACTTTTATCACAGAAAATGGAACAGAGGATCTGCCCATGATGTCAAAGCGGGATGTAGCAGATAAGATCCTCAATAAAGTTCTGTTGATCAGAATGAAAAAAGGCTGCTGAAGGGATCATGCAGCAGATTTGGAGCGGAGCTTGTACGCAAGGATCATTGTTGACATAGCTTCTGAACAGACCGACCGTCTGTTTATATACAGTGTGCCGGAAGATATGAAGCTTGTAACCGGTATGCGTGTGGAAGTACCTTTTCAGAACAGAAACCTGGAAGGCTTTGTTTTGGAATTGACAGAGATATGCGACTTTGATCCGAAAAAGTTGAAAGCGATTATACGCACTTTTGAAGATTATCCCGTTTTGTTGCCTCATCAGATCTCGCTTGCCTATGAAATGAGAGAGAAATATCATTGTCCGCTCTGTTATGCGCTGCGCATGATGATTCCGGCAGGTATCCGCCATAATCGGGTAAAAGTAAAAACAGAAAGCTGCGTCCAGCTGATGATCCCTCCGGATGAAGCGGCTAAACTTGCGGAGAAAGAGAAGCGTTCAAAAAAACGAAGGATGTTTTTGAACATTCTCTCTGATGGCGAGATCCATCCGGTGAAGGAAATAGGCGTTGTGATCCGGGATCCCGGCGAGATCATTGAACGCTTCAGGCAGGAAAAGGTGATCCGGTGTTTTGAAAGGGAAGTGCGGCGCTTACCCTACCGGATTCTGACCCGTGAACAGTCATCTCCCTTTAACCCCACTGCCTCACAGCAGGAAGCTCTGGATGAACTTCTTCCTGCTTTGAAACGTCGAAAAGGAGAAGCGTTTCTGCTGCATGGAGTGACTGGTTCGGGTAAAACAGAAGTATATATGCACATGATGCGCCAGGTGTTAAGCGATGGAAACGGGGCGATCATTCTTGTACCGGAGATCGTTTTAACACCACAGATGACAGACTGGTTTGTAAGCCGCTTTGGCGATAACGCGGCAATTCTTCACAGCCGATTATCAGCAGGTGAGCGTTATGATGAATGGCGCAGGATCAGGAGTGGCGAAGCACGTATCGTGATCGGCGCCCGATCTGCGGTGTTTGCTCCCGTTAATAATCTGTCGTTGATCGTAGTGGATGAGGAACATGAGCAGACCTATATCAGCAGCTCTTTTCCACAGTATGATGCAAGAGATATTGCTCTTATGCGTGTACGCAGGGAGGGAGGAGTGCTGCTTCTGGCAAGCGCGACACCAAGTATGCTTTCCTATGCGATGGCCAGGAGGGGAGACTATACTCTGCTTGAGATGCCGGAACGTGCAAACGGAAAACCTCTGCCAAAGGTAAATATTGTGGATATGCGGGAAGAACTGCGTATGGGCAATAAGCAGATGTTTTCCAGAATGCTGCTAGAGAAACTGCAGAATTGCATCCGCACGGGTCATCAGGCGATCCTGTTTCTAAACAGAAGAGGATATGCCCCATCCGTAAAATGTCGTCAATGCGGACAGACACTGAGATGTGAAGCATGTGATGTATCGATGACCTATCATACATGGGATAACAGTCTGCATTGTCACTATTGCGGAAAAAGGATTCCACTGCCGGAAAAATGCCCGGTTTGTCAGAGCACTTACCTGAAACCCATGGGTGTAGGAACGCAGAAAGTTGAAGAAGAACTGAAATGTTTGTTTCCGGAAACGGGCGTAATCCGCCTCGATGTTGATACCACTGAAGGTAAAAATGCATATACGGATTTGCTCAACGAATTCAGGTCCGGGAGAGCGCAGATCATGATCGGTACTCAGATGATTGCGAAAGGACTCGATTTTCCGGGTGTAACTTTGGTGGGTGCTGTTCTTGCAGATATGACGCTTGAGCTTCCCGATTGGCGTTCTCCCGAAAGAACCTATCAACTGCTTGTTCAAGTGGCAGGCAGAGCAGGCCGGGCGGGCGATGAAGGAGAAGTTGTGATACAGACCTATAAGCCGGATCATTATGCGATCCGTGCTGCAGCAATTCAGGATTACAGACAGTTTTTTGCCGAAGAATTTGAAAGAAGAAAACGCGACCTTTATCCACCGTTTACATTAATGACCCGGTTTTTATGTGAGAGCCCAATTGAAAACGATTCCTCTGTAACTGCATTGGCGTTACAGGATCAATTACGGGAATTCACACAAAGAGATCCGGCAGCGGCAAGGATGATCCTTTATATGAGATGCGATATGTGTCCGATATCAAAGATACAGAATACTTATCGCGCCCAGGTACTGATTAAAGTTCTCAATAACCCGAAAAATTCAGGATTCCTTCAATTTTGTCAACACCTGACAACGGTGGAATGGAAAGCAAAGGTATCCTTTGAAACAGACCCTGCGTCTTTGGCGTAATGAGGAAATTATGAAACAAAAGACAGGACAAGAATTGAGCAATGGGTATTTCCCCGGAAACATGAAAAATAACGGTGCTGTACAGCCCCCATTTCATACTGCTGTCCCAAATAGCGGAAGGGGGAATTACTCCAACAATCCCTATTCAGGAGATTCAGGGAATAAGAAGAATAACGGTTCACCGTTAAAAAAGAGATTGCTTATTTTAGGTATTGCAATTTTGGTTGTTGTGCTTGCTGTTATACTGATCAGAGTTTCAAACGAAAATAAAAAAGCAGCAGAAGAAAAGAGAATACTTCAGGAAAAAACAGATACAGTCAATCATTACAGCGGTGTTTTTGCAGATAATATCTATATTGAGGGTGTCAACATCAGCGGAATGAAGCCCGATGAGGCTGTTGAACTTATTTCGCAGAAGATCTATGAGCGTCAGAACAGTTGGTATTTGAATATCAATTATCGTGGGCATACCTTCTTTACTCTGAACTATAGTCTCATGGGGATCAACTATGATACTGATGAACTGAACAAAGCCCTAAATGATGCCTACCGTATCGGGCACACAGGTGACCTTGAAACGGATTATCAGGCTGTTCTGAACCGCGAAAACGAACGCTACGAATTCAATTCTACAAGAACCTCTATGAACACCTCTGCATTGGATACATATCTTCAACAGATCGCGGATAACATTGCTGAAGATCCGTCAGATGCATTTCTGGTAAGCTTCAGCCCCGATGCAAAGGATCCGTTCACAATTATGCCGGAAGTATATGGAAAGAAGCTTAACATTTCAAATACGAAGGATCAGATCATCAGTGCAATGATGAATGGGACAAGCGGTGATTTTGAGCTTGTGCCTGATTTTGTAAGGCCGGAAGTAACAGAGGGTGATATCCGGAAGAACGTATCGCTTATCGGTTATGCGGAAACGCCCGTAAATGCTGCTTCAACTGAAAATCGCACCAATAATATACGGCTGGCATTTTCCAAGTTTAATGGGAAAATTATGCAGCCGAATGAAAGCTTCAGCTTCAATACCGTTTGCGGAAAAAGAACGACTAAGAATGGATATCTGGATGCACCAGCCTATGCGTATAATGAAGTAGTTACAGAGATTGGCGGCGGAGTGTGCCAGGCCAGTTCCACGCTTTATGTTGCGGCGTGTTTGTCCAACCTGAATATCACCCACAGGGAGCCTCACTCCATGGCTGTCAATTATACCGAATACGGACTTGACGCTACAGTTAATTCCACCGGTAAGATCATAGACCTTACGTTTGTCAACAATACCAGTGGTTGTATCTACCTGACAGCTCATGTGGAACCGACCAATAACAAAAAGCAGCCTTACAAATGTGTTGTATCTATTTACGGTCCTGCTTTTGAAGAGGGCGTCGAGTATAAAATGCGTACGGAAGAGGTCGAACTGATTCCCGGTATTGATCTTGCACGGATCTACCGTGCGGATGATGGAACCTTTGGTCTCCAGTATACCGATCAGGAAAAGCTGTATAAGGCTGCAATTGATGGACATATCGTTGTCACATATCTTCAGAAGTGGCAAAATGGAGTATTGGTAGAGGAGAAAAAGATCTCAGAAGATGAATATCCGGCACAGGCTGAGATTTATTATCGTGGTATCCAGACGCGCCCGATGGAGTAATACTAAACTCAATTTAAAAACCCAGCATTTGCTTGTATCTTTTCTACTCTGGCGTTGATTCATTCTTATCAACGTACGTTTCATGTACGCCTCCCTCCATTCAGCTTAGCCAGAGCGAAAAATATGCGGCACATCTGTTAAGTTTTAAAACTTGTTTAGTATAAAGTGCCATAAAATAATCTGATAGAAAATCCCCCTGCATTCTGTCTGTGAAGTCAGATGCAGGGGGAGATTTTCAATATATGAGGAACATTTTATCCATGGGTTGTTTCATTGTCTGTTGCTTCCGGAAGAGCTGAAACGGCACTTTCTGGTTTTTCGATATGATGTGCGGAGGAACGACGATTCTTCTCCTTTAAAACCAGTTCCGGTTCCGTGCCTTTTAGAATCGTATCAGAGGTAATTCTGCAAAGCTGAACATCATTTCTTCCGGGAAGCATGAACATGGTATTCAGCATTGCATCTTCAATAATGGAACGCAGCCCTCTTGCACCACATTTCCGTTCGATCGCCTTTTGTGCGATCGCATCCAGTGAATCAGGAGTGAATTGAAGCTCGATCCCATCCATTTCGAGAAGGTATTGGTACTGCTTGGTAAGTGCATTCTTGGGTTCGCTGAGGATCCTGACCAATGCTTCTTTATCAAGAAGCCCCAGCGTGGCGGTGATAGGAAGACGGCCGATAAATTCGGGGATCAAACCGAACTTGAGAAGATCCTCAGGCAGCATCTGAGAAAAAATAAAACTGCCCTGATCATCTGTGGTTCTGCTTTCCATTCCAAAGCCCATTACTTTTTTACCCAAACGGGCAGAAATAATTTTGTCGAGCCCATCGAATGCACCACCGCAGATGAACAGAATATTGGTTGTATTGATCTGGATGCATTCCTGCATCGGATGTTTTCTGCCGCCCTGAGGAGGAACAGAAGCCATGGTGCCTTCCAGAATCTTCAAAAGAGCCTGTTGAACGCCTTCGCCGCTTACATCGCGTGTGATGGACACATTTTCGCTTTTGCGTGCGATCTTATCGATCTCATCAATATAAATGATGCCATGTTCTGCTGCTTCAATATTGTTATCAGCTGCCTGAATCAAACGCAGCAGGATATTTTCGACATCCTCACCAACATAACCGGCTTCAGTAAGCGTGGTGGCATCTGCGATGGCAAATGGGACATTCAGGGTTTTTGCCAATGTTTGCGCCAGATAGGTTTTTCCACTGCCGGTAGGCCCGAGCAAAAGAACATTGGACTTCTGCAGCTCGACATCATTCTTCTGATCGGATGAATAAATACGCTTATAATGGTTATAGACCGCAACGGAAAGAACACGTTTTGCGATTTCCTGACCAATTACATATTCATCCAGAACGGCTTTCAATTCAGAGGGAAGAGGAAGCTTTTTCTCATGACGGTAGCTCTTCTTTTTTCCGGATTCATCATGTTCCATGATCTCATTGCAAAGCGCAACACATTCATCACAGATGCATACACCTGGCCCTGCAATGAGACGCTTTACATTATCCTGTGATTTTCCGCAGAATGAACAATGCTGTTTGGTAAGATTGTTTTTTGCCATAGTAACATCCTTTATTTACGAGTTTGATAGATCTCGTCAATAATACCATATTCAAGGGCTTCCTGAGCACTCATAAAGTGATCCCGTTCCACATCCTGAGCTACACGTTCAAAGGTTTGGCCCGTCATATCGGCCATCATGGCGGTCATTTTTTTCTTGGTTTTGAGCAGCCATTCTGCACGGATCGTAACATCGGTAGCCTGTCCTTCAGCACCGCCGGAGGGCTGATGAATCATCACTTCACTGTTCGGAAGAGCGAGACGCTTGCCTTTTGTGCCGCTCATCAGAAGGAATGCGCCCATAGAAGCGGCCATACCAATGCAAACTGTACGCACATCGCAGTGCAGATACTTCATTGTGTCATATATTGCCATACCGGCAGTGATAACGCCTCCGGGGCTGTTGATATACAGGTTGATATCTGCATCAGGATTATCGGAATCGAGGAACAGCATTTGTGCTACGATGCTGTTGGCGAACTGATCGTCAATGGGGCCTCCAAGGAAAATAATACGGTCTTTAAGGAGACGGGAATAGATATCCATTGCCCTCTCACCGTGACCGGTCTGTTCAATGACATAAGGTGTAAGTGACATCCAAGTTCCTTTCCCGACCAATAAACGGTCGATCATAATACTGGATTCAGAAATCTCCTGCCGGGGAAAAGCGGCAGGAGATCATGTTCATATGTCATCCGCCATTCTCTGAACGCCGGATGGAAGGATCATTCCTTATCTTCTTCTGCTGCTTCTACAGCGGAAGTGACCGCATCGACAGTTTCTTTCATATCAATACGGGCCTTTTCGCTTTCCTCATTGATCGTAGCGTTAGTCTTGATCAGATCAACAGCCTTACGGATGCTTGCATTTTCGCGCAGATAATCCTTCTGACGATCGTTAAGAGAAGCTTTGAATTCTTCAATTTCACGGCCGGCACGTTCAGCTTCTTCTTTGATCATATTCTCGAGATCCTCATCATCAGAAGTGATCTCTTCTTTCTTGATAATAGCTTCGAGCACCAACTGCATCTTTACACGGTTCTGAGCTTCAGTGCGATACATTTCGCGAACCTGCTCTTCAGACTGACCGGTATACTTGATATAATCTTCAAACTTGATGCCCTGATACATCATGCGCATCTTCATTTCACGGATCATAACATCGATCTCGTCTTCGATCATCTGCTTGGGAATGTCGCAGTCAGAGGAATCAACGGCTGCCTGCACCAAAGTATTCTCAACTTCCACATCGGAATTCTTCTCAGCAGCATCTTTGAGCTCTTTTACAATGTTTTCCTTGTATTCATCAAAGGTGTTAAAATCAGACACATCGGCTGCAAAATCATCATTCAGTTCAGGCTTCACTTTTGCCTGTGCAGAATTCACCTTCACATGGAATACGGCATCTTTGCCTTTCAGGTTCTCAGCATGATATTCTTCGGGGAATTTCACCTGAAGATCCTTTTCCTCACCGATATTCATACCGATCATCTGCTCTTCAAAACCGGGAATGAAGGAACCGGAACCAAGCTCCAGAGTCTGTCCCTGAGCAGTTCCGCCCTCAAAAGCAATGCCTTCCACCGTACCGGCATAATCGAGATTCACGGTATCGCCGTTTTCAAGGGCGCGGCCTTCAACATCCGCCATTGTAGTTGCCTTGTCAACATCCCGCTTGATGCGGTTATCGATCTCTTCGTCGGTGACAGTGTGGATATACTTGACTGCCTTCAGAGCTTTGTAGTCTCCCAGTGTGATCTCGGGCTTAACATAGACTGTAACGTTGAAGATACAGTCTTTACCGGAGCCGATCTGTTCCATTTTTTCAAGCTCGGGGCGATCAACAACTTCTAAGTTATTTTCTTTCACAGCAGCTTCATAAGCATCGGGGAAAAGAAGATCCACAGCATCATCATAGAATACAGCTTCACCGTAATAGTTTTCGATCACCTTGCGTGGAGCCTTACCCTTACGGAAACCGGGAATATTGACACGGCCGCGGATCTTCAGATAAGCCTGATTCATGGCCTTGTCAAATTCTTCGGCGGGAATATTAAAACTGATCTTTACCTGATTGCCGGAAAGCTTTTCAACAGTGGTGCTCATTTGTGGGGTTCCCTCCATTTATATGCTCATTAATAGGGCATGATTCCATGCCTCGCATATCATACCACAGCATGTTATCAATTGCAAGTATAAGTAGTATTTAATAACGAATATTGCTTCAATATAATGAATAAAAAGAAAAGGCTCCCGGTTGCCCGGAAGCCCTCATCAGCAGGAATTACTTGGCTTCGTTTACGATAATGATGCGGTCATCGCCCCAGATATCGCCATAGCCTTCGCCGACGCTGCCATTCAGGCTGTCAACGATGTAATCGATCACGGTCTCATAATCATACTTGATTTCGTCAAGCAGAACGGTGTCGCCCATGAAGCAGGCAGTTCCGTCGCCGCCGGACTTGAGAAGGTAGTTATGAGAGGCAACGGTATAGGTCTTGTTCACATCAAGAGGTTCACCGTTGATCATCACGTTCTTTACGCGATATTCGCCGGTAACACCAGTGAACATACCATGTTCGTCAGAAGTAACAGAAGACTCGATGTAGGTGTGGATCTCATAAGTGAGACCGGAAACCTGGAGGAATCCGCCATTTTCACCGGGAACGGCACGGCTGGTCCACTCAAGGGCATCCAGGATCTGCTGACCATTGGCTTCCACCATGCAAAGCATGTTGCCAAAGGGATGGCAGCTCTGGATCTGACCAAGTGTGATATCGCCGGCAGGCAGGTTTGCACGGATACCGCCGCCATTGACCATAGCCACATCGGCACCGGTGGAAGCACGGTAAGCATCGGCAACCAGGTCGCCCAGGTTGGATTCAGTGTTGCGGATGATGCGGGCGCCGGTGGTGGGATCATTGATGATCAGGTCAACATCGGTGTGGGCAACAACTTCGTCCAGCTTGGCATTGGCATCAGCAGTTTCTTTTTCCATAATGGCGGTGAAGTCATTGGTGAGGCCAAGCAGTTCAATCGCATTCTTTTCAAAGGGCCACTGATAGATGCCGGTGGAGATGGTTCCATCAACAGCGATACGGCACCAGCCGATCGCCTGAAGCTTGGTGCCGCAGGCAGCCTGCAGAACCGCTTCGCCGTTCTTATTCAGAACTTTTTCCTGTTCAAGGAGAGAATGGCTGTGACCATCCAGCAGAACATCAATGCCGGTCGTGCTGGCAATCACCTGGCTGCTCATGTAGGGAGAACTGGCTTCCTCAATTCCGAGATGAGCCAGGGCAACCACATACTGAGCGCCTTCAGCACGGGCAGCGTCCACAGCACCCTGCACGGCGTCAGCCAGATTCTGGCCATTTTCGCCTTCGCAGAAGCTGTAAACGTAATTCCCGTTTTCATCCTGGAAATAGGTGGGAGTGGAGGAAGTGAAGGTCTGAGGAGTTGCGATACCGACGAAAGCAACCTTCACACCGTCAAAATCCTTGATGATATAGGGGTCGAACACCTGTTCGCCCTGGTAAAGCAGGTTGCAGCACACATAGGGGAAGCTGGCCTTTTCTTTGGTCAGTTCCAGCATGCGGGGAACAGTGTAGTCAAACTCATGGTTGCCCAGAGTGGCTACATCATATCCCAGAGCGTTCATCAGATTGATGTCGATTTCACCCTTGGTGAGAGCACCGATTGCTTCACCCTGAATGGAGTCGCCGTTGTCTGCCAGAACAACATAGTTATCCTTGGCAAGCTGCTGCTTGATACCGTAAAGGCCAACGTAAGTGAATCCCTGATCGATGCCGCAGTGAACATCACTGGTAAAGAGAATCACAATGTCCTTCTGCAGAGCAGGGGCGGTTTCTTCGGCTATCGCAGAGATGCTGAACAGCATGACCAACGAAAGCACAAGAGCAAGAAGTTTTTTCATGGGGGAAACCTCCTTCGAAAAAATTACAGATGTATTATAGCATTGTTATTCTGTTTTAGTGTTACATAAGTATGAAGAATTCTGTTATGTCGTTTTATGTTTTTCGTAAAGAGATGGCGGTAAAGCAATTCGATACCGGATCCTGAATCTACGATTCCGGTTCTCCTGATCAAGTTTTTATTCTGTTATATAATGCAGAAAAGGTTTTATATTGATTTATCCAGTGCTATAATATATAGGCGCTTGCGATATGCGCGGAAAGAAGGCGCAGTATGTCAATTACAAATACCGATAAAAGAGAGAGCAAGGATCTCTACAAAGACGTTCTTTCTTTAGGGAAACGCTGATTTAATCGGCGATTTTCCTGGTGCTACAATCCCATCTGTGGTATGATAAAGGTGTCATAAACAAGTAATTTCAAGGGGTTGAGAGTATGAACCAGCTGACCTTCGGTGACATGGAATACAGCGGACGGAA
>JAZLIA010000076.1:0-26090 GCA_045617125.1 Clostridia bacterium
CAGCTGATGAGTTGCGTGCAACTCACCTCCCCGTGCTTTGTAGTGTGCCTCCCTCAAGCCAATTTTACCAGAAAGCGGGTAATTTTGCGGCTCCCGTTTTCATTCCTATTTGTGCCGGTGCCGCACCGGCATGGAGATTTATATGGAAAACATCGGTACCGCAAAGATCGAAACAGAACGATTGATCCTGAGACCCTATTATTTGGACGATTACAGGGCCATGTACCGAAACTGGGCACATGACCCGGTCGTGACCCGTTTTCTGACCTGGCCGCCTCATGCCTCTGAGGAAGTAACGAAAAACCTGATCACGGTATGGGTGGAACGATATGCAGATCCTTCCAACTATCATTGGGCGATCACCCTGAAAGAGAACGGGAACGATGAAGTGATCGGCGATATTTCGGTGGTGCACAGGGATGAACGCATCCCTTCTGCAGAGATCGGATACTGCCTGGGAAGAGCCTGGTGGGGAAATGGGATCATGACGGAAGCCCTCACGGCGGTGCGGGATTATCTGTTCGGAGCCGGGTTCCTGAGAGTGTGTGCCTGCCATGACGTCAACAATCCGGCTTCCGGTCATGTAATGGAAAAAGCCGGTCTGAAAGCGGAGGGGATCCTTCGCTGCTCCGGCTTCAACAATACGGGTGTGTGCGATATTCAGTGGCATGGGGCGGTAAAAGGAGATAACTGATTTTTTACAGGAGCTTCAGGGGATGCCATCCAAGATAATCTCCCGATACAAGCTGATAGGGTATGCCGTGATGACGGCCAAGAAGGCTGTCGTGAAACCGATTTTGGCCGTGACAGTGAGCGTAGATCACCTGCTGCACATGGTATTCTTCCGCCATGGAGGTGAACACGCTGTCGGTTTCGAGAATATTGGTGGGAGGGTAATGGAGGAACAGAATGAAGCGGGAAAAACCGTCCGCCCGGGCAGCCTCAAAGGAGAGCCTTAACCGCTCCGCCTCCCGCTCCACCAGTTTTCCGGCATGGGCTTCTTCTTCCTCATCCCAGCCTGCGATGAGGTTTCCGCGCATATAAAACGGTCCTTCAAAGGTGTAGCCCTTGGTTCCGACCAGAGCAAGATCCTGATAGGCAAAATAGTTGTTCTGCAGAAAGAAGAGGCTGCCGTTGTAGAGCCGGTTGAGCTGTTTGGTCTTTTTCACATCCCAGAACATATCATGGTTGCCGCGGAGCAGCACTTTTTTTCCGGGCAGGGAGCAGATGTATTGAAGATCCTTCTCGCATTCGGCAAGATTTCTGCCCCAACTGTGATCTCCCACCAGCACCAGCGTATCTTCGGGATGAAGGAACTGTTCACAGCAGCTTTTGAAGCGGGCTTCGTGATTTTTCCAGATTGGATCGCGGATCTGCCCCGGGGCTTTCAGTTCAGCTTGAAAATGAAGATGCAGGTCGCCTATCGCGTACAGGCTCATAAGAGATCCTCCTTCTGGTTTTTGTTTCCCGGTATCCGTCAGCATATATTCTATCATGATATCGGGAAATGTGGAAGGATACTGGGTTCACTTTCGTTATATCAATGAAGCTTTTCCGGTCGCGCCGCTTGCAGAATGTGTTTCTGGCAGGACCTTTAGGAACATGGAGAGAAGCTGTGAGCAAAAGCACAGGCTGGAAAAGATGAAAAAGGAGGGAAGGGTAAAATGAAACGGATCATATCGGTGCTGCTTTTTCTGTGCCTGCTTCCGCTTGGCGCAGGGGCGGAGGAAAACGGGGATGACTGGCAGGATTGGCGGGAATACTGGCAGGAAGGGGGCTTACTGGATTTTTGCGACGTTCAGGATGATACGCTGATCCTTTTTGAAGGGGTCACGGTTTTGGGATATCCCGATACATATGTTTGGGATGAGGAAACAGGCAAGTATATCGAGACTGAACCGAGATTTGAAGCGGGCAATAACTTTGAAAGATGGGTGGACGGAGATGTTTTCCACCGGGTCTCCCTGCCGTCCACCCTGAAATATCTGGGAATGGAGTCCTTCATTTCCTATCATTTTCCCGAATTCACTTTGCCAAAGCAGCTGGAAGGGATCGAGCTGGAGGCTTTTCTGTACTGTACTTTCGATGTGCTGCGCATCGAAACCACGCTGCCGGCTGAGGAAATGCTGGCGGGCATCTCCAACGCCAGGGTCGCTGCCTATGAGGTGCCGGAGGATCATCCGCTCTACAGCTCGGTAGACGGCGTTCTGTTTTCAAAGGACGGGAAAACACTGATCAGCTATCCGAATGGAAAAGAGGATCAGCATTATGATGTTCCCAAGGGTGTGGAGCAGATCACCGGAGGGGCTTTCTGCAATGAATATCTGCAGACCCTTTCTCTGCCCATCGGTCTTCAGTCGATCGAAGCATATGCTTTCGCCAGCTGCACCCGACTGCAGTCGCTTGCTGTGCCGCTGACAGTGAAGTCGATCGGTGAAGATATCCTTTACAACTGCGTATCCATGGAATTGCTTTCCCTGCCGGATGGTCTGGAGGTGGAAAGGGATGAATCGTTGGCGGAATACTATCCCGATGACGCAATTTTCCGGGGGGATAACGGCGATACCCTGTTTGGTTCTCGCAGTGAAGGGGATATTTTTGCTGCCGGAAAGTTGAATTTCACAAAAAGATCGGATGCGAAGAATGCCCTTCCGGAAGGGGTTGTACAGGTGTATGACACTGCGGAGGCGACCGGTTCCATACGCGGATACCGGAGCGGGAAGATCGTATATCTGGGCAGTTATCAAAACGGACACGCCGCGATCTATGACCCGCTCGGAGGCACGCCGAGCAATATCATGATTGAAAAAAATCTGCTTGGCTGGGTGAACATCCAGGATATCCAGTATCTTCCCGGGGAAACGCTGTTTGAATATGCGGATATCCTTCCGCAGGAGCAGATGGACATCTGGTGGACGAATCTGCCGGAAAAGAAAAAACAGGTGCCTTGGAAAACGATCGTTCCTTTGGAGGACACCCGTTATAACGTCACCCTGCTGGGGCCGTTCCTGCGCTTTTCCGAGATCTATTCCGGCGTGACTTTCGCCTGCAAAGTGCAGGACGCGATCCTTACCCGTATAACGGATGAAAATGAAAATGAATACGGCATCGTTTTCAACACGGATATTTTCAGCGACATTCCTTTCTGTGCGAAGGCAGGCGGAGAAAGGATGAAGGAGCTCAGCGGCGGAACCCAGGTGCAGCTGCTTTCGAAAGAGGATGGCTGGGTGCGCGTCTGGGATGGCCAGGATGAAGGCTGGGTGGCAGAGGAAAATGTGATGGCGGTGCCGGAGGAAGAAGAATGAAAGGAAACAGGATCAAAATGAAACGGCTGATTTGCGTGCTTTTTGTATGGATGATGGTGCTGACTCCGGTTTTTGCTGAGGAAACCGAGGATGCAGGGGACAGCGGTTCCTGGAGCCAGATCAACCGCTCTGTAGGAAAAACGGAGGGGTGGAGAAAGCTGGAAACGGACGGACGCTTTGCGCTTGGAGAGGCAGCGCCGCTGGAAGGATATGATGGTGTGTATCTGTGCGACTGGGGCACCTTTCCCAGCATGGACGGCAGCACCGTGTGCGTGCCCATGGCGATGGAGCTGGTCCGTCAGTGGCTTTCGCTGGATGAGGGCGACATGAACGGGTTTGTGAATTTTTCCACCACGCCCTACGCTTATGACCGCCTGACAAAAGGCAAAGCCAACCCCTCTGTGAGCATTAAGAGCCGCAATATCATGATGGATGACAGCCATCCCATCGATCTGGTGCTGGCTACTTACCCCAATGAGGATGAACGCAGGGCGGCGGAGGAGGCCGGAACGGAGCTCATCTATGAGCCTTTTTGCTGCGATGCGTTCATTTTCATGGTGAATGAGGCAAATCCCGTAGAAAACCTTTCTACAGAGCAGATCCGCGAGATCTATACGGGCCGGCATATTTCCTGGACAAGCCTGGGCGGAAATGCGCAGGATCTGTATGCTTATCAGCGCCCCCACGGCAGCGGAAGCCAGACTGCCATGGAAGAAATGGTGATGAAGGGGCTTGAGATCGAGGAAGCGGAACAAAATTTCATTTCCGACGGCATGAGCGACGTGATCCGCCAGATCGGGAATTATGATAACGGCCCCGGCGCCATTGGCTACAGCTATTTGTATTATGTGAACACGCTGGTGGAAAACAGCGGCATCCGGGTGCTGAGCATCGATGGCGTGGCCCCGACGGATGAAAACCTTCAGAGCGGCGTTTATCCCTACACGGTGAATTACTATGCCGTCTACCGCAGGGGAGACCGGAATACCGAAGCCTTCGTCCAGTGGCTGACCGGTCCGGAAGGACAGAAGGCCGTTGCCCAGGCGGGTTATGTGCCGCTTCATTGCACAGAAGAGTGACACAGTCGGATCAGAATATTTACCGAACAGCCAGGGATGCGCGTATGATCCGCCCCGGATGGGATCCTCCTCCCCAGGTGAGTGTATTCACAATTTGTTCACAGGAGCCGGTTGAAAAGAGAATAGGAAAATGATATAATTTCTATTTGAAGCGGGGGTGATAAAATGGATGACGGGATCCGCCTTGGAGATGTGGTGAAGACCCGGAAGCCCCATCCCTGCGGGAATGATATCTGGAATGTGATCCGGATCGGAGCGGATATCAAGATCAAATGCCGAAAATGCGGGCATATTGTGATGCTGGACCGGGATACCTTTTTAAAGCGCAGAAAGGCTGTGCTGGAACAGGGCCCCGATCCGTCATCCGTAAAGGAGAGTATTCAGGATGAGTGAAGATCAAAACAAAAATCTGCAGGAGCCGGAAACGGAAGAGAAGGCCGGAAAAAAGAAAAAGGGAAAGAAGAAAAGGACCGTGGGACAGGAGATCCTCAGCTGGATTTTTACGATCGTTTCGGCGCTTGTGATCGTCGTTGTGATCCGCAGCTTCATTTTTGAACCGATCCGCGTTAAGGGCGGCAGCATGACCAATACCCTGCAGGATGGGGAGATCCTTTTCTGCAGCAAGCTCAACTATCTATTTGAAGATATTGAACGGGATGATATCGTGATCTGCAATTATCCGGGCCGCACGGATAAGCTTTTAGGGTTTATTCCTGAAAACACCCGTTTTGTGAAGCGTGTGGTGGGCCTGCCGGGAGACACTGTGGCCGTGCGTGACGGAGAAGTGTATGTGAATGGAAAATTGGTCCCCGCGCCCGAAAAAGCGGCTACCCGTCCGATGGATAATTATCCTCCTCTGGGCAGAGCCGGTGAAGTGTATGACGTGAAAATGGAGTATAACACCCGTTACGGTCAGGACCTGTGCAATTTTACGATCTGTATGGATCCGGAATGCGAAAACGAGCTGGATTTCTCGGTGGTGCACCTGGGAGAGGATCAGTATTTGGTCGTAGGGGATAACCGCGGCCCCAGCCATGACAGCCGCGCTGTGGATGTAGGTCCCATTTCCCGCAAAGCGATCCTGGGAAAGGTGCTTTGGGTGCTGTTCCCGTTCAACGCGATCCGCACGGCAAAATAAACGGGTGCATTCAAAGGGGGAGCCCCCTTTACGCTTCGTGAAGGTGTTTCATTCATGACCTTTACAACACTGTTACATTTTTCACTCCCATGGTGTGCTATAATGGATCATATAGCACCAATGGGAGTGATTTTTATGTCTGTTTTGCTCATCGTTGAAGACGAGGCTCCGATACGCCGTATTACCGGTATGCACCTGAATCTGGTAGGTCACACCGTACTGGAAGCGGAGGATGCCGCACAGGCTCGCATGATTCTGAACGGAAACACGCCTGATCTTGCTCTGCTGGATGTCATGATGCCGGGAGAGGACGGCTTTTCGCTGGGGAAGGATCTGATCGCCCAGGGTATACCGGTTCTGTTTCTCACTGCCAGAGTCGCGGTGGAGGATCGCGTTTATGGCTTGCAGATGGGTGCATGGGATTATATCTTGAAGCCGTTTGAGCCTGCTGAGCTGCTGGCCCGCGTTGAAAATATTCTGCAAAGGACCCGGAAACAGGAACCCTGCTATGCGACTGGGGATCTGGTCATGGATTTTGATTCCCACCGGATATATAAGGCCGGGGAACAGCTGAACCTGACCAACCTGGAGTTTGACCTGCTGAGTGCGCTGGTGCGTCGGCGTAATATCGCGATGAGCCGTGAGGAACTGCTTGGCAGGGTGTGGGGTTACGATTACGTGGGTGAAACGCGCACGGTGGATGTGCATATTCAGCGTCTGCGCAGTAAGATCGGTAATGAATATATTGAAACCGTGTATAAATTCGGTTATCGCTTCAACGAACAGAACGGGAGGTAACCATGCAGAAGCGAATCCTCGCCGCGATGCTCGCTCTGGTGCTGCTGATCCCGTCCGGTATGGCATTGGTCGTCAGCCGTTATTTTCATTTGACACTGGAACGGGAGCGAAACCGCGCGCTGAATGAAGAAGCGGCCATTGCGCGCGCCGTGTATACAGAAACATCCGGTATGAGCCGTGATGAACTGTTCACCTTTGCCACATCTGTTGCGCCCAGGTATGACAGCGCATCCCTGCATGTGACGATGCTGTATTATGGTCAGCCCATGGCGAACGATACGATCCCGTTCAGCGTGGAGACATCCACGCTGCTGCAGTCTTCCGGTCGTGCCACGCTATTGCCTGAAGAGGAACAGCGCCTCTATATCATGCATAGGATCAGCAATGAATTGTCCCTGCTTGTGTCATCGGATGTATCCGGCATTTATGAACTGCAGGGTCGGATGGTGCTGTGGACGGTCGTGCTTAGCTTCATGGGGGTGGCAGCAGCGATCCTGTTTTCTGTGATCGTATCCTCCAGGCTGACCAAACCGATGAAAAAGCTGGCCTGTGCAGCCGAAGCCATCGGGCAGGGGAATTATGCCGCAGTGATCCCGCAGGATGCCAAAGCAGAGGTGGGCGTGCTGGCCGGATCCTTTGTCAATATGCGGGAGGCCATTTCCCGGCGCGAAACACAATTGAAGGAGCAGGATGAGCAAAAGCAGCAGTTCATAGATGCCATGGCTCATGAAATGCGCACGCCGCTCACGACGGTGCTCTCTGGTGCAAGATTGCTTGCGCAGGGCGGCCTTGCGCAGGAGCAGCAGGCGGATCTTGCCGATATGATGGCTGCCGAGTCACTTCGCCTTTCCAATATGGATGAACGACTGATGCTGCTGACAAAAATGAAATGCGGAAAATGGAATTTGACTGATTTTTCTGCCGGGCAGATGATCAGGGATGCTGTCAGGCTGTGGGACGATGTGTGTATTACCGGCGAGGATACGACCTTCACCGGTGAGCGTGAGCTGCTGATCGAGGTCGTGCGCAATCTGGTGACAAATGCCAAACAGGCTGGCGGTGCGGAGGCGGTGTGCGTTTCTCTTTTGCCGGATGGCTTTGCTGTGATCGACCACGGCTGCGGCATGACCCGGGAACAGGCTGAACATGTTTTTGAGCCGTTCTACCGTGTTGATAAATCCCGTGCGCGTAAGGCTGGCGGAGCAGGCTTGGGACTTACCTTATGCCAAAGGATCGCAGCGCTGCATCATGCGGAACTGACAGTCAACAGCACACCCGGTGAAGGTACGACCATGACCTTCCGCTTTACCGGCGAAAACAGGATTTACAACTCTGTTACAACCCTGTGAGGACTCTGTGATGCGTTTCACGGTATCATGAGTTCCGAAAGGAGGCTGATACATGATGAAGATCAGCAAAATGTTGCTTTGGTTGTTAATGGCACTGCTGCCGATGAATGCCCTGGCTGTGACCGAAGGCGTGGTGGAGCAGGCGCCGGACGTGGATCTGAGTACTTACACCGAATGGACTGTGCAAAGCACCAAGGTTTACCTGCCTGATATTGCGATGTATGCAGACCGTGTGATGACTGCTGTTCCTGATTTTTCCACGGTCGTGCCCCGACCGACGCTGATACCCCTGCCAACGGATGACGGAAACGGGATCGCCCGACCGACGATGACTCCTACACCCATGCCGACGGAAACCGGAAACGGAACCGAAGACCGTGAACCGGTGAATTGGTCTCAAGTACAGCCGACGCCTATGCCGGCGCCTGCAGATCTTACCTTCATTCTGCAGGACGGAACCCTGTTCACCGAGGGCGAGGAGAACCGTATCCGCCACATTCAGGCAGAACGTGCGGCAGGGATCGTGCGGCATGCGTCTGTTTCGGACAGGATCGTGCTGGTGTCTTTCAGCGGTTTTCCCACTGCAGTCATGGCATCCGGTGAGGTCAAAGCAGCCTATGCGGAGGACGGAACATGGTTCCTGTATCTGGCGGATGGTAACGGTGCGCAGATCAAAAGCACAGAGAACGGGATCCTTGCCCTGCCCGGTGATATGGCCCTTTTCCTGGTAGATCCGGCGGATTATGACGGTGAAACCTGGTATCTGATGCTGCCTGCCCGTGAACTGACAGAGATGGAACTGCTGGCTGTGTTTGACGTATTTGATCTGCTTGGGCAGTCCTTCGATCCGGGATCGGTGAACATTCGCAATTGCTGCCGCGGTCTGAGCTATAACCGTGCGCTGCGGCCGGAAGAGGCTGAACGATCCGGGCGGCTGAGTCAGCTGGTTTACAGTGACCTCATCCCGGGCAATATCAAAACCGACGGTAACCGCAATCTGGTCCTTTGCTGCGGAACGGATCCCATGTTTTTCCTCCGTCCGTACAGCTCCATGACGGATGAAGAGCTGCTGATGGAGATCAACGTGAACAATCAGGATGTGATGGACAGGATCACCGAACGCGAAGCCAGAGAGATGCTGAACCGATACTTTGGTTTCCCACTTTCGATGGCCTGTGTGAGCTATCTCCATGGCTATGATACGCTTGTGGTTGAAGGCATCCGGAAGGAAGACCAGCAGATCATGATGAAGCATGCGGACAGCATCATGGGCGCGGAATTTGAAGTATCAGAGGATGCAGATTCTCTCATCTTCGTTGATGTATGCTTCGATGACGTACTTGAAGGCCGCATGATATATGTTAAATACGTAAACATTCCAAAGACAGAAAACGAATATGACGCTGCATCCGTTTACCGTATGGATACGATGGAAAAGTACCCGGAACTGTGTGCTGCCGCAGATCGTTTTGCAGAACGGTATTTTGGAAAAAACGGTCTGCACGGGTGGTGTCAGGCATCCGATGACCCACCGATCCTTCCCCATACTGTTTTGCCGGCCAAACCCTACATGATCCTGTATACCTATACGGATGAAATCCTGCTTAGCATGACGGTTGAGGAAGACGGCCTGGTGCGCGAGGCCAACATGCATTTCTTCAACGGTTCGGCTGATCTGATGAGGAAAATGGAGGAGTATCCGGAGAAATACGTCCGTTTGGGGGATGTGCTTGCGGAATTGGACATGTAACAATGAAATAGAAAAAGCCAGGATGCTGTGATGGAAACGGCATCCTGGCTTTTGACTTTTTACAGGAAAGATGAAGTGTATTTATGCTGTGTTCAAAAATTCATCGTCCGATCGCTTCGATGGATAGCCATATTACGGGCCGAACGCCCACATCGGGGTCGTTGGCCTGGGTGAGGGCAATGCGTCCGTCGGTGCCGACCCGTCGGCCGTCTGCATCCTTTTTCAGATCAGCGCACAGCCAGTATTCGCCGCTGCCGTCCGAAAGCACTCCGTTCATGCGGGCATAATAGGTGGCGGGGGCTTTTCGATCCTTCAGAGCAGGGAAGAACTTTTCTGCTTCTGACAGGTTGAGAAGGAACACACGATCGCCGGAGGCGGTTCCGGGAAGGATGAAAGACTGTTCCTCTCCGGAAAAAGCTGTGTTGAAAAAGAGATCGTTAAGCCAGAAACGCATCCGGCTTTCTTCCCAGCCGGGGAATTTTTTTCCTTCCCCGAACACACAGGCGTCCAGCACTTTATCGCTGATCAGCAGCACCCGATCTTCTTCTGCTGCCAGCACAGTCCAGCTGATGGGCTCAGGGACGGTGCGGGGGTTTCCATCCTGTTCATAGCTTCCGTAAAGAAGGTGGGACCCGATCGCCGGAAGCGGAACCGGAGCCGCGGTGGGCTTCACCGTGGGTGCCAGGGTGGGCGCTTCGGTCGGAGCTTCGGTAGGTCTCACAGTGGGCACCGCGGTCTGTGTGGGTGAAGGAGTCACCGGAAGCGCAGTGGGGGACGGGGTGAATGTCGGGATGGGTGAAGGGCTCGGTGTGTGGGAACGGTAATTTTCTCCCAGCCGGGCATAGCTTTCATAGGCTTCATCCAGCCTGCCCTGATGATACAGGATATCCGCCCTGGCCTGGGCGGCGCGGCTCACGCTGTCCCGATGATCTCCAAGACTTTCAAACAGGAGGGCGGCCTGTTCATGATCACCGTTTTCCTGCAGGGCTTCCGCCTTGCGGTAGCGGCAATCGGCAGCATAGGTAAAAGCACCCCGGTATTCTCCAAGGGCGGTGAATTCTTTTTCGGCCTGCTCATAATTCCCGTTTTCCAGGTTTTTCATGGCGCTTTGGAAACGTATGCCTGGCAGGATGCTCACAAAAAAGAGGATCGTCAGCACTGCCAGAATGGCTGCGGAAAGAATGATCAGGATATTGCGGCGATAGTTCTTCCTGCGCCGCACCAGGTCTTGTCTGTTTCTCATGGGAATACGTCATCTTCCTTTTCCGATAGTATCGCGGAAACGAATAATATCATTATAATGCAAGCTCATTGAGCACGCAACTAATTTGAGGTCATTCATGATCTCTCACAAATATTTAAATTTGAAGATAAAAATGTTGAGAAATTGTTTCAAATCTCTTGATTTTTTATGCCGGAATAGTGTAGAATAGGGTTAGCAGTTCTCCGACCTGGTATATTCCTGTGTGGGAGAGCCTATTGCAGTTATCGGAAGGGTTGAAAGCAATGGCAAAAAGGATCTTACTGGTAGATGACGAGCCGCTGATCATCAAAGGATTGAAATATACTCTGGAGCAGGAAGGTTACGAAACGCTTTCAGCCGGTGACGGAGAGGAAGCGCTGAAGCTTTTCTTTGAGAATACCGTGGATCTGGTGCTGCTCGATGTGATGCTTCCCAAACTGGACGGCATCCAGGTGTGCCAGCGGATCCGTGAAAGCAGCAACGTGCCCATCATCATGCTGACTGCCAAGGGCGAGGATATGGATAAGATCCTCGGCTTGGAATACGGTGCTGATGATTATATGACCAAGCCTTTCAATATCCTTGAGGTGAAGGCCCGCATCAAATCCATCCTGCGCCGTGCCGGTCAGGTTGGCATTGTGGAGGAAAAAAAGGTCATTCGCGTGCACGATATGGAAGTGAATATCGTCAACCGCAGTGTGATGCTGGGCGGACGGGAAGTGCGCCTGACAGCCAAGGAGTTTGATCTGCTGCAGCTGTTTATTACCAACCGGGGAAAGGTGTTCAGCAGAGAAACGATGCTGGAAACCGTATGGAAATACGATTATATGGGCGATGCGCGCACGGTGGACGTACACATCCGCCGTCTGCGTGAAAAGATCGAACGGAACCCTGCTCAGCCAGAATTCATCTTTACAAAGTGGGGAGTTGGGTACTATTTTACGGATAAGGATTAAGAATCTGCTTTCTTCGATCCGGTTCCAGGTCGTAGTCGCTCTGCTGCTGGTGGTGGGGATCGCATTTATCGCGGTGGGGTCCACGCTGCTTGGTATGGCAGGCGACTATTTGTTTGAGGAACTGGATTCGTCCAACCGGCTTTTTGTGCGTCGGCTGTCGGATCAGCTAAGTACGCTTGAACCCGGCGAAGATATGATTCAGGTGCAGGAGCTTCTTGTTTCTGCGGGAGAAGATATCAGGGGCCGCATGCTTTTGCTGGATGGAGCCGAAAATGTGCTTTTTGACACATTGGGGCAGCTGATCGGCAGCAATTTATCCTGCACGGAGACCGAGGCGGTGATCCTTGGCGGAAAGCCTGTCGCTTCCGGAGTGCATGATGAAAACGGAGCGAAGGTCAACTTGCAGTTTTTCTTTTCCGGAAGCCGTGCGGAGGGGTTGAACGGATACTGGAGCGCGGCAGTGGCCCGGGAAAGCAATGTGACCGGCGCGGTGCTTTTGATCGCCCCGATCCGGGATATGATGTCCAATCTGGATCAGCTTCAGCGTCAGGTGATGCTGATCTTTGCGGCGGTGGCTCTGGTGGTGCTGGCGGTGTCGCTGATCTTTACCACCCTGATCACCAAGCCGGTCAAGAACCTCACTTCCGGTATCCGCACAGTGGCCAAGGGCGATTTTTCTTCGCGGGTGGCGGTCACGGGTTCCGGAGAAATGCGGCAGCTGGCTGAGGCGTTCAACACGATGAGCGAACGCATCGAATCGCTGGATGCCAGCCGCAACCAGTTTGTATCCAACGCCAGCCATGAACTGAAAACTCCTTTGGCAACGATGAAGATCATGATCGAATCCCTGATCTATCAGCCGGATATGGACAGGGATCTTCGGGTGGAATTCATGACGGATATTGACAGGGAGATCGACCGGCTTACCGCGATCGTGTCTGATCTGCTTACCCTGGTGCGTATCGACAGCCAGAACATCCGTCTCAGCCGCGAAAACCTTTCCCTTGCGGCGCTGGTGAAGGAAAACGAGCATCGTCTTTTGCCCATCGCGGAACATAAAAAGCAGAAGATCAGCCTCACGCTTTCCGATCCCTGCGATATGTATGCGGATAAGAGCAAGCTTACCCAGGTGGTCTACAACCTAATGGAGAATGCCGTGAAGTATACTCAGGAGGGCGGCAGCATCTGGGTCACGCTTCAGCGTATCGGGCGGGATGCTCATCTGGTCGTAACGGATAATGGTCCCGGAATTCCCAAGGAGAACCTTCCCTATATTTTTGACCGGTTTTATCGGGTGGATAAAGCCCGTGACAGGATGACCGGGGGTACAGGCCTGGGCCTGAGCATCGTGCACCAGCTGGTGCTGCTGCATTCCGGCAGCATCCGGGTGGAAAGCGAGGAGGGGGCCGGAACCTCGTTCATTCTGGATCTGCCGCTGCATCAAGGCTGATCATGAAACAAAAACGTTTCCCGCTTTTATAACGCTTCAGACAGGAGAGGCTTCAAGTGACAGAATTCTGGAAACAGCTTGAAATGGTCTTCTACAATGTGCTGCATGAGCCCAGATGGTATGACCTGCTGGATATTCTGATCATCGCAGTGCTGATCTATTTTCTTACGCGTTTTGCGAACAATACCCGCACCATTCAGGTAGTGAAGGGGCTGGGCATTCTGGTGGCGGTGAACTATATTTCCTCTTTGATCGGGTTCACGGCCCTTTCCTGGGTGCTTCAGACGATCTTGAACAATGGTGTGGTGCTTTTGATCGTGATCTTCCAGCCGGAATTCCGCCGGGTGCTGGAGCAGCTGGGCCGCGGGGCTCACGTGGAAAGGCGCGAGGAGGATCGCTCTGAGGAAGAACGCATCGTGCAGGAGATCACGGCCTGCCTTCTTCGTCTGTCCAGACGCCGTGTGGGGGCCCTGATCGTGTTTGAACAGAACACCGGCCTCAAGGATGTGACGGAGACTGGGGTGGCCTTGAATGCCCGCATCAGCGGGGCACTGCTTGAAAATATCTTTGAACCCAACACACCTCTTCATGACGGAGCGGTGATCATTTGCGGCACAGAGGTGTGCTCTGCAGCCTGTGTGCTGGCGCTTTCCGAATCCAACAGCCTGAGCCAGGATCTGGGCACCCGCCACCGTGCCGCACTGGGCATCAGTGAGCAGACCGATGCCCGCGTGCTCATTGTTTCTGAGGAAACGGGCATTATTTCCATGGCCAAGAATGGCCGCCTTTCCCGGCATCTGGATGAGGATGCTCTCAAACGCATCCTGAATGAAATGTATGTGAGCAAAAAGTTCTCTTTGAAAACCAGGCTGCAGGGCTTCCTGAAAAGCCTGAAGAAAGGAGAGCCGGTATGAGCGAAAGTCCGAATATGGCTCCGGAAAAGGTCGGGAGCAAAAAAACGGCCCGGAAAAAGAACAGCACGGTGCTGAATGTGCTGCGCAACATCGGAGCCATTTTAAAACATAACTGGTGGCAGAAGCTGCTTTGCTTTGTGTTAGCAGTGCTTCTGTGGGGAATCATCATTTCCCAGAATACCTCTCTTACCCGCAGCAAGACATTTTCCGATGTTCCATTGCTCGTGCAGCGCACGCAGCTTACCACCCTGCGTCAGAATGGCTTTATCATCACTTCCGGCCTGGAAAATCTGCCTGCGGTGACCTTTACCGCCGAGGTGCCTCAGAAAAACTATAATTCCGTTACGGAAAGCAGCTATTCCGTTCGGCTGGATCTGAGCCAGATCCGTCAGGCAGGCGTGCAGAAGGTGCCGGTCATTTCTACCGGTTCTGTATCCTATGGCAATGTCAGCCGCCTCTCCGTGGAGTCGGTGGAGGTGATGGTGGAGGAGTATATCACCCGTTCCCGCATCCCTGTGGTGGTGGAATACACTTCCGATCCTTTGGGAGACTGGTATGTGGATCAGCCCAAGGCTGACCCCAGCGTTGTGTCTGTGGCGGGACCGGCCAGTATCGTCAACCAGGTGACCCGGTGTGTTGCGAGGATGGATCTGAACACATTTACCGAGGTGCCTCACGTGGAATTGACTGCGGCGGAGCTGCAGCTTTATTCTGACAAAACTCCGGTGGATATGACGAACATCTCCGTGAGTGTTTCGGGCCAGACTACGCTGATCGACAGCATTATCGTGGAGCAGGGGATCTATCCTCAGTTTTCTCTGCCTGTGAGCCAGGAAGGTCTTCTGCGGGGAAAGCCTGCGGAAGGGTACAGGGTGGTTTCGGTCACTCTGTCCGATCCTGAACTGATCGTGGCGCTGGACAGCGATGAATGCACCCAGGAGGAACTGTTCTTCTCCGGATCCATCGATCTGAACGGGGCGGATAACACCTTCGTTCGTACGGTCACAGTGACCCGTCCGTCCGGCTGCAAGCGCATGAGCCGGGAATCCGTCCGGGTGACCGTGCAGATCGAACCGGAGGAAGGGGCCTTGCCTGAAGCGGGGGCCGGAGCATGAATGCTTTTGCCGATTCGCTGCTTTCCGTGCTGCTTAGCTGGGTGAAGGGAGCAGCAAAAGGAATTTTCGATTTTTTCACCTCCGACAGCTCAGGCAATTTTTACACCTGGCTGGGGGATCATTGGCTGATCCTGGCAGCGCTGTTGTGCGTGGGCGGCGTGATCGCGGATTACACGGTCTGGATCCTCCGCTACAGGCCTTTTGCCCGCACAGGCAGCCGAAAAAGAAAAAAGAAGGACCGGCGCTTTGACCGGGAGCTCTTTATTTCCGGCTATGAGGACCGGGTCGAAGTGCCTGACGCGGAGCCGTCCGTGGTGCCTAAAAGGGAGGAGCCTGCGCATTTTGTGCGGGAATTCCCGCCTGAAATAGCCATGCAGGAGGAGATCGAGGCTCCTTTTGCACCGGATTTTGCTGTAACTGAGATACGTGACAGGCAGGATCACGCCGGAGAGGATCCGGGTGATCTTCTTCCGGATGGAACGGTACGCCGCCGTCGAACGGACCGCTACCGTGATGAACGCAGAAATGAGGAAAGACTGCCCGTAAATGGAGTGATCGGAAAGATCCGCCGCACTCTGGACGGTGACCGGGATGCTGTGGAGGAGATCCTTTCCGGTGCAGCGGACCCGGATGAAAAGTACTACGAGCCGGTATATCCGCAGGGAGACGCAAGCGAATGGCAGAAATGGAACAAGGATCCGTCCTGATCCCGTTTCCGGAAGGGTTTCTGGAACAAATGAAACAAATGCTGGGAGACGCTTTCCCGGCATTTTTGCATAGCTATGAGGAAGCGCCGGCCCGGGCTGTACGGACGCGGGAGGGGCGTTTTCCTTTCGATGCGGGTGAAACTGTGCCCTGGGAAGAACGGGGACGGTATTTGCCTCTTTCTTCGCGTGCGGGGGCGGCCATCCTTCATGAAGCGGGAGCCTGGTATCTCCAGGAAGCCAGTGCAATGATCCCGGCGCGGGTGCTGGCCCCGGTGAAGGGCGATAAGGTGCTGGATCTGTGTGCCGCACCGGGGGGGAAAAGCACGCAGCTTTCTTCTCTGATCGGGAATGAAGGTCTGCTTGTCTGCAACGAATATGTTCCCTCCAGAGCAAAGATCCTTTCCTCCAATGTGGAAAGAATGGGCTGTCGCAACTGCATTGTGGTGAATGCCCCGCCGGAAAAGCTCTCTGCCCGGTGGCCGGGTTATTTTGACCGCATTCTTGTGGATGCTCCCTGTTCGGGAGAAGGAATGTTCCGCCGCCATCCGGAGGCCTGCAGGGAATGGACAGCGGATGCTCCGCAGATATGCCATGAAAGGCAGCTTGCCATTTTGCATGAGGCAGCCAAAATGCTGCGCATTGGCGGGCGGATGGTCTATTCCACCTGCACCTTCAATTTCCTTGAGAATGAGCAGACTGTGGAATACTTCCTTCGGGATCATCCCGGTTTTGAGCTTGTGCCCTTCGTTGTGCCGGGAGTGGGTGAATGCGAAGGAATGATGCATTTTTATCCGCACCTTATGCGGGGAGAAGGGCATTTTACTGCGCTCATTCAGAAAACAGAAGGGGAGGAAAAGACCTGCGGGGAGGGAACTTTGCCGCGGCCGGAACGGGCACTGCTTTCCATGGCGGAGGCATTCTTCCGGGAAAAAATGCCTTCCTGCCCCCGTCCAAACGGCCTGTTTGGCACAAAAATGGCAGTGCTTCCGCCCTTCCTGCCCCCGCTTGAGGGGATCCGTGTGCTGAGAACGGGCCTGCTGGTGGGCGAAGCTTCCGGAAAAGTGTTTTTGCCGGATCACGCCCTGTCTCATGCGGTCGAATGTGAGCAGACAGTGCCGCTTACGCGGGAGCAGGCCTTTGCTTACCTTCGCGGGGAGAGCATTCCCTGGGAAGGCAGCATGAAGGGGTTCTGCGTTGTTTCGTATGACGGCTGTTCACTGGGCTTTGGCAAGATCAGTGACGGACAGATCAAGAATCATTATCCCAAGGGCCTTCGTCGGGACCTGAGCCGCGGGGAAGAGAAGGAAGAATAAAACTATCGGGCAGGCAGAGGAACAAAGAATGAATATTTTCGTTCCAGTGGTTCCCGGATGTTTCAGAGATGGCCGATCATACGGCGGGCCCTTTGGCTGCCAGAAACATAGAAGGTATTTCCTGGTGCAGTTTGTTATGTAATGTTTGAACGGTTTATGCTATCGTTCATCACCGCCATCCTGCTCCTGTTTTGAACTTCAAAAGCCCAGTTCATGTCTGTATTGAACTGGGCTTTTTGCAGCAGGCAGTGAACTGACCCCGAGATCACTTGTTCAACCTGTAAGTTTCCAGTATCTCTGTCATTTCATCTATCGTACTCTCAAGCTCTTCAAATATCGGAAGCAGCGTGTTTGCATAGACACCGTCGCCGGAAATCATAATCACAGCAGCCTCCGCTTCAAGGGGCAGTGCAGAACCAGGCTGTATGTTTGAAGCAGCCTTTGTGATCTGCTCGTTCCCGATTGCATAGATCGTTGCTGTCACGGTGTCGAAGGTCGCACCTTCATAGGGGTTGATTTCGATCCATAGCATGCTGCCGGAATACTCCGACCAGAATACCATCATGCATCCTGCCTCTTTGTTATTGATCCCGACAGGATAGAAATGGATGATATCATCATGCCGGATAACAATCGCATTGTTTGCACTGATGGCTGGAACAGCTATGCCATCTGTATATAACTCACCATACATGATCTTGGGGCCGTTGCCTTTATCTTTGCTTTGTGCTTCGGCAAAATGCTCACCACAGTTTGTACACACCAGTTCATTTTCTTCGGTCAAGGTGAAGCTGTGCATCATCAGCGCAGATTCCTTGGTCTCAAGAACCTGGTCACAGTTGAGGCATACCAATTCGGCAATTCCCTTTTCTGTGCAAGTTGGCTCCTTGACCCAGTTGAGCACGACATCATGCGGGATCGTTAAGATGGCTTCTGCTTGGTGTCCGGTTTCTTCTTCGACCAGTTGGATCTTGTATGTACCATCGGCCATCTTCTTATTCATGGTACCTGTTCCTTCACCGGAGAGAATCCTTCTCGTATCACGCCCGTCGATCAGAATATGACTGATGCCATGATTGCCCTTTGCCGTATAGGTGAGCTTTCCATCCTTGTATTCAACTGAGAATAGGATAGCAGGTTCCAGAGCATTCGGTTCAGGCTCTGCTGTTTCATCCGAGGAGGCTGTGGGCGCTGGCATGGCTGTTTCAATCGGAGTCCCTGTCGGCTGCGGCGTCGGCGTGGCTGTTTCAACTGGAGTCCCTGTCGGTTGCGGCATTGGCGTGGTTGTTTTAACGGGAGTCCCAGTCTGCTGCGGAGTTGGCGTGGCTGTTTCAATCGGGGTTACGGTCGGCTGTGGCGTCGGTGTGGCTGTTTTAACTGGAGATTTGGTCGGTGCATCTGTAGGAAGGGGATCATTTTCTTCACCGGGAACGGTGAATCTGCAGCTTGCCCTACCTGCAATATTGCTTGCAACGACCAGGGTATGTTCACCGGCCTTCAGCTTTTTTTCCAGGGTATAGGTGCCGTTCTTCAGTACACCGTATCCTGTGTTGCCTCCATCCAGCCACAGCTCACACGGAAAGCTCATATCGTTGACTGTGTATGTGATAACTCCGTCTTCATAGCTAACTGCTAATGATAAGGCAGACGCAACGCTGACGATCAGCATACAGCTAATCACGATAAGAAAGCCGATCATTCGCTTCATGTATTGAATCCTCCTGTAAGTGCATGGAAAGTAGATACAGATGCCGCCGGTTTACACGTACATGGGCGCTTTATCAAATTCTTTAAAGTCGCCTGGCAACATGGTTGGTGTTCCGGTCACATCCGTCAGAGAGATCGCGATCGCAGCAATGCTGCCGCTGGCATAGCTTGAAAAAGTACCATCTGAATGAACAAAAGTTTCGACGATCATAGTGGTACCGTTTTTCGCAAAATAGGTGATGCGCAGATACAGATGGTTAACTGTCTCGGTGCCATCCACATGGATCGCCTGACCTGTAAGCTTGCCATTGCTGAAAGAGAGACCAGTGAGTTTGTAATCTGCTGGCTTTAATTCCTGATTATCTGTTGGCTCTTCGCCGTCAGCGAATGCAGCAGGCAGAACGGTGACGCACAGAAGAAGGATTATCGCGAGGCATGCAAAGATCATACGTTTCATTTTCAAGGCCCTCCTAAAAATTTGACTCCCCCATTAACAGAATCATCCGCTGCCGGGGGAGTCAATTGCAGTTGATCGGTTACTTAGCGATGAGCTCCCACATCTCGTTTACAAGCTCCTCGTCCACTAAATATTCCGGGAAAGAATCGAAGATGAAGGAAGCATTACCCCTGATCTGGATGAGTGCCACATCTCCCTGCACATCGTCAGCCTCACCGGCAAACAGCTCCACACCCTCATCCGTTTCAGCGGTGAAAGCATCAATGCTGTTATAAGCCTTGATCTCAAGGTCATCAATGCTGACGCCTTCGTTGATAGTCAGCTCGATCATCACGGTGCCATCCGTGATCGTGATCGTAGCATAGCCGATGATCTCATTATTAGCGATCAGTTTCATATACAGAATACTGTCGCAGGTGAGATCCACAACCATTACATTCTCGGTGGTATCGGCATCCTCACGAAGC
Source organism: Clostridia bacterium (assembly GCA_045617125.1). GTDB lineage: Bacteria > Bacillota > Clostridia > Christensenellales > Aristaeellaceae > ZC3RG03. The sequence goes on from JAZLIA010000076.1 coordinate 19,749, forward strand.
TCATTTGCAGGAATGCCTTCTGTAGTCAGCAGCACAAAAGCAGCCGTTTCTTCTTCTTTTTCATAGATGATCATCGGCAGGATCTTCCGATCGATCACATCTCCGCAGACACTGCAGATCAATTCACGAAGACCGTCAGCCACATAGCTGGGACGCCTGGTGATAACCCAGCCATACTGATGGGGCTTCTTTTGAAGCGCAGTCTCGCTCAGCTTTTCCCCGCAAACCGAGCAGTATACAACAGAAAGGCCTTCTTCGGTGCAGGTGGGCTCTTTTTCGATCACTGCTTCACCCTCGGTGTGGCCCAGGGCGGGAATAGCGGTCTCGCTCAGCTTTTCCCCGCAAACGATGCAACATACAACAGAGAGACCCTCTTCGGTGCAGGTAGGCTCTTTCTCGATCACTGCTTCACCCTCGGTGTGGCCCAGGGCGGGGATACTGGTTTCGCTGATCACAGCACCGCAATCCTTGCAATAAACGGTAGAAGCACCATTTTCAATGCAGGTAGGGTCGACCACGACGGGATCTCCGGCATTGTGACCGGCAATGAAGCTTGTGGTGCCAGACTTGTTGATAGAAGGCGTATAAACCTTAACTGTGTGTTTGCTGCCGCATACGAAGGACATGGTCAGTGTGGTGGTACCATCCGTCATAATGGAGCGATGTGTGTTCACACCGTCCACCCACAGCTCACTGGGAGCGGATATCTTGGACACAGTCACAGTCAGGGTGCCATTCTCAGCAGAAGCAGAAACTTCAGGAGCAGTGAATACAACCGTGAAGCTCATGCTGGAAACACGGTTCATGGAAGGATCATAGATCTTCAGAATATGAGCACCTTCGGACAGGTTTTTAGCTGTCAAAGAAGACGTGCCATTGGAAGAAACAGAACGATGGGTATTAACGCCATCCAGCCAGATCTCACAGGGATTGACCACGCCGGACACACTGTAGGTGATCACGCCATTCTGATAGGAAACGGAAGTGATCGTTGCATTGCCAACAGGTGTTTCCGTAGGCACAGCGGTAGGCACGGCAGTGGGTACAGCAGTAGGCACGGCAGTGGGCACAGCAGTAGGCACGGCGGTAGGCACGGCGGTAGGCACAGCAGTAGGCACGGCAGTGGGCACAGCAGTTGGAACAGCAGTCGGTACTGCGGTAGGCACGGCAGTAGGTATTGCGGTGGGTACTGCCGTAGGTACTGCGGTAGGCGCAGCAGTGGGAGTGGGTGTAGCAGTGGGTTCAGCTTCGCCAATGCGGAAAGAAGCAGAACCGCTCTCGCCAAGCACATTGGCTACCTTTACGGTATGAACGCCATCGCTCAAGGTTCCGGGGATGGAATAAGTGCCATTGGGACCGCCCCTGCCGGTATTAACTCCGTCCATCCAGATCTCACAATAGAACGAAGCACCCGAGAAGGTAACGAGGACCATCCCGTCACTGTACGAAGCAGAGACGGAAATTCCAGCAGCGAATGCCATCGACAGCATACTTATCAGCATGACTGAGATGAGCATTGCGCTTAAAATCTTTTTCTTCATTCTGTACGGCCTCCTAATACGATGCAATAAGGCAGACTATCATACGGAATATACGCTTAGGCTGTGCGCCACCAGCTGCTTTCTTGCGTTAAAACAATCTGGGGGATCATCCACAAGGCTTACAGCATACAATTCCATATGACAGCCTGCCTGTTATACTATGTTACGGTTGCTGCATTCATTGAAGCATTACAGGATAATGCCGGCAGCAGCACCAGTCTCCCAGGTCTCAAACTCGCCGGGTTCCTTGATGGGAGTGCCTTCTTCAGGAGTCAGAACAACGGAAATAGCAACGATATCACCGTTGGAGAAGGCATTGAAGGTGCCGTCTTCATGCACGAAAGTCTCAGTTACAACTGTGGTGTTGTCAGACAGGAAGAAGGTCACGCGCACATACAGGTTTTCCAGGGTCTCGGTGGTCACATCATGATGAGCAACACCTGTCAGCTTGCCAGCGCTGTAGGTCAGATCGTCCTTTGTGATAGAATAGACAGCCTTACCGAATTCATAGGGAACTTCCTCAGTCTCGGTGTAGGTGCCGCACAGGATGCAGGTCCGGGTGCGCACGCCGGGCTTATCAGGGGTAGCTACGGGATCAATCACACCTTCGTCCAGGACATGGGCAAGCATGGGCAGTTCTTCCTGAGCAACGATGACCTCATCGCACACAGAGCAGTGGCTGCCGGCGGTCAAACCGGTCGTGGTGCAGGTGGGCTCGACAGCAGCGTCTTCCACCTCGGTGTGACCCAGAGCAGGGATCTCATTTGATTCAAGCACTTTCTCGCACACGGTGCAGCGCACTTCAGACAGACCCTCTTTAGTGCAGGTGGCTTCTGTTACAACCACAGCTTCGCCGGGAATATGTTCCAAAACAGGGATCACAATCGATTCAAGCACTTCATTGCACACAGTGCAGCGCACTTCGGTCAGCCCATCTTTAGTGCAGCTGGCTTCCGTTACAACTACCGTTTCACCGGGCTTATGGCCATCAGCGGGTTTGACGATCTTGTTTTCGCCAACAGGCTTGCTCGAACCATCGAAAATGAAATGAGTTTCTTCGATACCAACAAGGCAGGAGCCCTTGGTGAAGGTGACATTTTCGGTGTAGCCGCAGCCTCTGGAGCAGGTCCTGTACTTGAAGCCCCTGGTGGTGTCAGTAGCCTCGTTTACCAGGATCCAATCTCCCCAGTCATGATCCAGCGGTACGACTTCGGTCTCGATGTACTGATCGATCCATTCGCCGGTCAATTCGTTGTAATAGTGGTCATCACAGTTCTCGCAGTAGAAGTAGTGTTTGCCGGGATTGACGCAGGTGGGCTCGAGAGAGTACGCTTCCTTAGCAACATGGTCCAGCTTGGAGAGGGGAGTGTATTCCACAGTGTCTCCGCACAGCTTGCACTTCACAGTGACAGAGCCTTCAGCGTCACAGGTGGGATCAACTGTCTCGGGCTCGCCGGTCACATGCTCCAGAGCCTTCAGAATCACTTCATATGTTTGGTCACAGTTTTGACAGACAGCCTCGGCTTTTCCGTCCACGCCGCATTTCGCAGGAGTAATGATGTTAAGCACAGGATTGGTGCCGTAATCATGTCCCTTGGCGGGGAGAATCTCTTCACTGATCGTGTTTTTGCACTCGGTGCAGATCACAACGGAAAGACCCTCTTGAGTGCAGGTAGGTTCCGTTACAACCGCAGGCTCGCCCGGAGTATGGGGCAGTTCAGGAATATCAATCATTTCACGTGACAGTTCATCGCCGCAGATGCTGCAGTAGGTGACCATATCATAGAAACCCGGTTCTGTACAGGTGGCCTCTACCACGCTTTCTTCATCTTTCACGGGCTCCGTCGGGGCACCGTGCTTGTGAGTAACCACCACGGTTTCCCTGCTCAGTTCTTTCTTGCACGAGTCGCAGGTGATCACTTTCTCGTAAGAGCCATCAGTCGTGCAGGTGTATGCTACCTCGTTCTCAATGGTCTCGATCTGATGCTCCTTGGGATGGTTCAACTTATGATAAGGATAGTATTTTTCGACGGCAGTAGGATCGTCTTCTTCCACCTTGTTGCCATCCTCATCCACCCAGTAATAATCATCAATACAGCTGAAAATATCACCGCACAGGCCGCAGATCTTCACAGCGATACCGTCCTCTTCGCATGTGGGCTGCTTCAGGACCTGGATCTCGCCATACTTATGAGCATCAGGATCGATGGGGATCTCTCTGGTCTCAGCATAGCCGCATTCAGTGCAGGTTCTGGTCTCCACACCTGCTTTGTTGCAGGTAGGAACTTCGGTCACTTCGTACTCGCCGAAGGAGTGATCCTTCTTCTTCAGAATCTTTGTGGACTCGCCATCTTTATCAGTAATGTCTTCTTCGCAGGTTTCGCACACAGCCTTGGCCAGACCTTCAACTGTGCAGGTGGGGTCCGTCACAGTAACCCACTGCAGCTCGTGGCCCAGAGCGGGGATCTCCTTTGATTCAAGCGCTTCATTGCACTCGGAGCAGCGCACAACAGAAAGGCCTTTTTCGGTGCAGGTGGGCTTGATCTCTTCCGCCGCTTCACCGGGCTTGTGGCCCAGGGGGAGGATCTCGGTTTCGCTCAGCTTCTCAGTGCACTCAGTGCAGTACACAACAGAGAGGCCTTTTTCGGTGCAGGTGGGCTTGATTTCTTCCACAGCTTCACCGGGCTTGTGGCCCAGCTTTTCGATCGGGAGCGGATCGGTTTTGGGATCGACAGCTTTGCAATCCTTGCATTTGAAAACCTGCTCCCCATCTTTGGTGCAGGTAGGTTCCGTCACAGTCACCCATTCATAAGCATGAGGGGTCATGGGGATATCTACGATCTTGGTGGTTCCGTCACTGAAAGTGAGCAATTGCTGACCAACCGAGGTGCAGGTCGGCTTTACTAGAATCTCTGATTTCGGCTCCTCAGCCATTGCCGATACGCAGAACAGCAAACACAGGCTGATCAGGAGTGCAGAAACCTTGATCATTTTTTTCATCTTGGTGTCCTCCTTTTGTTATTCGGGAAATGATTAGCTGCTTCGACAGGGTAAGAGTGCAGGAAATGATATTCCTCAACGATAGGGATCCAGAGGCATGCATCGAAACAAGCCTAATAAGATCGAAAACACATCTGCGCATGTGTTCAAACTCAGGCTTTGTCAGTGATGCACATCTGCCAACGCTGTATCCTCCAGCGTTACATGTTGCCCTCCTTTCCCCTCATTGCGCCTTTGCCGTGTGAGAACAGACTGCTGACCGCAGAAAATCCAGGCACTACAAAAGAGCATAAGCTATTAGCCCTGTCAACAAGTGTACTATTTGACAGTTGTTGGAAAACGATCTCTGCATTGAAACATTGGTATGCACTTATGGAGTTTTGAATGCAGATGTGTCGGATAATAGGATTACCTGTAAGAAGCGTTGCTTTCTTTGTAATGGCTTCATATTATCACGCTGTGGTTGTTTTATGTCGTAAATCATGGTAGCAGGAAAATGCAAAGAAGTTAAATTTTTGAAAAATCACTTGATATTTCCAACAGTATGCTTTATAATTATGCCTAAGCTTTCTGTCAGATAGTACACAATATGACAGTCAATGTTCGCGGAGACGCCGAAAAAAGGTAGATTCCGAAAAATTACATTGGAAAAGGATCTCTTCCAGACTGAGTTCACCAGCCCGCCATTTTTCGATGAGTTGATCAAAATCCGCTGGCAGAGGTTTTCTTTTTGGTCCAAAGTGTACGCCGCGGGCTTTGGCTGCAACGATGCCTTGTTCTTGACGTTTTCTGATGTTTTCTCTTTCACTTTGTGCAACAAACGATAGAATTTGAAGCACAAGATCAGCAATGAATGTACCGATTAAGTCCTTGCCTGTTCTCGTATCCAGCAGAGGCATATCGATCACACAAATATCAACACCCTTGTCTTTGGTTATTACTCTCCATTGAATTTGAATTTCTTCATAATTTCTTCCAAGACGATCAATGCTGAGAATGTAGAGCAGGTCGCCCGGCTTCAAACATTTCAACAGCCTTTTATAACGTGGTCTGTTGAAGTTTTTACCAGACTGCTTATCAATATAGATATTGTCCTTGGGCACCTCCTGTTCTTTCATTGCAAGAAGTTGCCGTTCTTCATTTTGATCTCGACTGGAGACCCTAACATAACCGTAGTTCATTGTTCCACCCCTTCTTTGCATTTGTCAAGCCTGTCGAAGCTATATCATATATAACATAATAAAGGTTCATCAAAATGAATGTTCAATTATCAAAGAATGGGATCTTAAATGACCATCTTTGGATGATAGCATAAGTGGTGGATCACATTCAGGTTCCATATTTTGATGTTTTTGCATGGTGTCGAAGCATTTGGTTGAGCGGCTTGCACCGGAGGAGGAAAGCGAAAACGGATTGAATTTTCAGGCCAGGCATTGTTATCAGGAAGCCGGGACCGGGCGAGTGCGGAAAAGACGGGGCTTATCTGAATATAGAAAAACCATCCTGCTTTTCCCGGTAACGGGCGGAGCAGGATGGTTTTACTTATACTAAACTCATTTAAAAACCCCAACATTTGGTTGCATCTTTTCCCCTCTGGCGTTGCTTCATTCCGGTCAACGTACGTTTCACGTACGCCTCCCTCCATTCAGCTTAGCCAGAGCGAAAAATATGCGGCGCATCTGTTCAGTTTTAAACTCGTTTAGTATAAACCGAAAAAGGGGAGCCGCTTTGAGCGGAAAAGGAGGAAAATGATGAAGATTCCGGACAAACCGGCGGGTCAGAACCGCCATATGAAGACGGG
>JAZLIA010000077.1:0-7214 GCA_045617125.1 Clostridia bacterium
AGGGCGCTTTGTGTTCCCTGGCGCTGAGCAGCCAGGTAGGAGCGGACCATCAGGTGCATCGCGGCGGTGTTGACTTCAACAGCAAAGATCTCGTCTTTGGGTTCCATCTTGCCAACCTCTTTGCCCTGCATGTTGACCACAGGAATATTCGGCATTTTGGTTTCCTCCTAATTAAGCCTTCTTGCAAGCGTTACGGATGAGCAGGAGCCCTTCCTTGGGACCGGGAACCGCGCCGTGCACCAGCAGCAGGCTGCGTTCCGCATCCACCTTGACGACTGTGATGTTCTGCACGGTCACCTTTTCAACGCCGTAATGGCCAGGCATATGCTTGTTTTTGAAAACACGGGAAGGATCGGAGTTGGCGCTCATGGAGCCCAGGCCGCGGTGATATTTGGAGCCGTGAGCCATGGGGCCGGTGTGCTGATGCCAACGATAGATAGCACCGCTGAAGCCGTGGCCCTTGCTGATGCCGCTGATGTCCACATAGTCGCCTTCGGCGAACACGTCGGACTTGATGACCTGACCCACTTCGTAGGAAGCGCAGTCATCCAGGCGGAATTCACGCAGGGTGCGCATGGGGGCAACATTCGCTTTCTTGAAATGACCGGCCTGAGGCTTGTTGACCAGCTTCTCGACACGGTTCTGAGGGATCTCTTCGAAACCCATCTGTACGGCCTCATAGCCGTCCTTTTCGATGGTCTTCTTCTGAACGACGGTGCAGGGTCCGGCCTGAATGACCGTGACGGGCACCAGACGGCCGTCCTGCAGGAAAATCTGGGTCATACCCAGCTTCTTGCCGATGATTGCTTTCTTCATTCTAACTTCCTCCTGCCTCACAGTTTGATCTCGATCTCGACGCCGGCGGGAAGATCCAGCTTCATCATCGCATCCACAGTCTTGGGATTGATGTTGTGGATGTCGATCAGACGCTTATGGGTGCGGCGTTCAAACTGCTCACGGCTGTCCTTGTACTTATGGGGAGAACGCAGAATGGTCACGATCTCCTTCTCGGTGGGCAGTGGAATAGGACCGGAAACCTTGGCGCCGGTGCGCTTTGCGGTTTCCACGATACGTTCCGCGCTCTGGTCGATGAGGTTGTGCTCATACGCCTTCAGCTTGATGCGGATTTTCTGGTTGGCCATTTTCTTTCCTCCTTAGGTTTTTCGTACTCGTTGCTACCGGTGGGAGTCCCTTGGGAAACTTCACTGCTTCGCAGGGGGCAGTGTCTGTTTCCGGGGCCCGGTCGCGATCGCGCCTGAGCGCGTTCTGAGTCCGTCGCCGGGGTCATGCCCCGACATGGTCCGCGGTAATTCCCCGCTCTCGGCCAAGAGCGGCAACCTACCGCTTCATCCCATACACAGACAACAGCGATATTATATATGAAACCGAGCCGATAATCAAGTACTTTCTGTGCCGATTTGAAAAATTTTTTGAGTTTTTTTCAATGCGATATGCCCGTATCCCTATATTTTCCGGACCTCCGCGCTTCATACATATGTCAACCTTCCCGGGTGTGTTCAACCTCTGTCTTATCCGTCATTCCTCTGCTTATGCTGTTTTGCGTCTGCGTATTCCCAGCAGCAGTAAACCGTATCTCACCATATACAAGATATGGTATTTACTCAATGATGCACGGCCGGAACGTCGGTAAGATCAACGGAAAAAACTTTTTCGAGCATTTGCCGTCCCGCAGCACTGCGGAAATGACTGGAAGCAAACAAGGCTATCCCCTCACGATCCTCTCCATGATCCGCCGCATTCACAAGATAGTCCGCTTCCAGAAGGATCGAGAAATCCTTGCCCGGATCAGCCTCCCAGGTGTGATGATGTCCCACCATGAAGGCTGCCCTGGATATCTGTCTCAGGGTAAGCCCTGTTCCCTGCAGGAATTCCCAGGCCATGGGAGCGCCCAGTTCTTCCTGCCTTCTATGCTCCGCTCTTCCGGTCTGCTCCCTCAGATAAGGGCACGCAATGTCGTGTACGACCGCAGCCGCTTCGAGCGTGAGCTGTGCAGCCGGGTCCAGTCCCTCCAGTTCTCCCAGGGTCTTTGCGTAAGCCCACACACGAAGGAAGTGGGCGATATCATGCTGATCCCCATTGCAGAACTCCGTCATTTTCCGTATAAGACCCGCAATAATCATTCAGTTCTGTCCTTTCTGCATGCCGATTCATTCTGTCAGATCCGTGCTCCTGCCGGCAGCCGGGCAGAAACGGTGCTTTGACGGGCCCCAGCCGCAGGAGGGGCATTGACGGCAGGCACTGTAGCTGCCGCCCGAAAGGATCGCTCCCGCAAAGCCCGGATCCGCAAGCAGCCCTCTTGCCAGATCCACCGTGTCGGTAAGATCGTTTTCCACAAGATAACGGGCTGCGTCCGGGCATAATATGCCATTTACACAGGATACCGGCACCCTGCCGCGGAAATGTTCATGCATCAGAACTCCCAAAGCCGCAACAGGGCTGCAGAGAAGGGATTCATCCTTCCGAAAGTCCTTCAGCTCATGCACGCCCAAGCTCACCTGCAGATAATCGCAGCCGGCATGCACATAATATTCCGCAGTTTTGATCGCTTCTTCTGCAGTGGGATCCAGACCGGACACCCGGGCGGAGATCAGAAAATCCTCACCGCAGGCCTGCCTTATGCTCCGGATGATCCTGCTGCCAAAACGCGCCCGATTCTCTGTGCTTCCGCCATATTCATCGGTACGCTTGTTCAATTCTGAAGCAAAGTCATTGATCAGATACTGGTGACAGGCATGCAGCTGCACACCATCATAGCCTGCCGCCTGTGATCTGAGAGCAGCTTGAACAAACTGCTCTTCGATCTTAAGGATCTCCTCCCGGCTCAGCTCCTCCGCCATCGTTTCCGCACTGCCATTATGCCACATGACCGCAGTAGGGCTCTTCATCGGCCCGCAGGCGGGGTGTGTGCCAAGGCCCCCATGATGAAGCTGCGGGATCACAAGGGCGCCGTGTCTGTGACAGGCCTCGGTAAGCCGGCGGTGTCCCTCAATCTGCTCATCCGTCCACAGTCCCAGCTGGGTGGGATGCAGCCTGCCTTCCCTGCTCACACAGGTCGCCTCCACGCAGATCAGGGCACAGCCCGCCTCAGCGCGCTTTTCGTAATGACGCACAAAGTAAGGCGTTACTTTTCCGTCATCCCCGGCAAAAAACTTGACAGTGGGAGCCATGGTAACCCGGTTTTTCAGCGTTTTTGTTCCGATCCGGATCGGATCTGTCACCTGAGGCATACACATTCCTCTCCTTCCTCAATGAAACGGTGCAATATTTTCAGCGCACCGCACCGCCGTGAAAATCACAGTTGTAAATCTCTTTTCCTCTGTAAAGGATGATCTCGCGGCCCGAAAACACGGTCATATCCCCGGTCACAGCGCAGCGGTATTCATAATCGCCCTTAACAAAACGGGAAGGCCCGCGGAAGGGCCTCTCTTCCGGCACAAGCAGCAGCGCGGCTTTCAGAAAATCGCCGCTGAAGGGCTCGGAGGTGACCCGACCGGCGTAGTTCATCGCATAAACGGGCACTCCGTCCTGCCACAGGGCCTCCTGCCCCGCGAAGGCCTCCCCGCCAAGATAGGTGTCGCGGTAAACGAGAGGACCTTCCGAATATTTAAGATCGTGCGAGCCGGGACGGGACGGAACCGTCTCCGGTCCCTTTCCGGCGTAGGTCGCTTTTTTCGCACGGATAAGGAAAAGCACGCTGTCCCGGTCAAGGCTGTTCGTCATGCCGTTTCTCCTTTTTTAAGCTCCAGATGGCCGCCCGGCAAACACACGCCCAGGCCGTCAAACAGGAGACAATCTCCCGTCCAGCTGAATTCGCCCTGCAGAGTATCCGGACCGCCTGTGCAGCGCAGCGTGACCTGCAGCTTTCCCTCCCTCCAGCCGTAAGCGCCCAGAAAGCGGCGCACATCGCCGTAATAGGAAAATTCAGCTGTCGGGCCCGGCGTGCCGCAGCCGAGCAGGAGCCGAAGCCCCCCATCTCCGCCCAGATTGAAAAGGATATATCCTCCCTCTGCAGAAGAAAGGGACACATCAAACACGCCCTCCTCTGTGTTCAGAATATAGCGTCCTTCAGGCAGGGAGCAGGCGGAACCGTCATCCTGCGGCCAGGGCAGGGGCAGTAAAGCAAGCCGGCTTATAAAACGCCGCTGTGTTTCCGTGTCCGCCGCCTCCGCGTCGAAAGCCGGGAAAAGATGATCCCTGAACAACGCATATTCCGCGCCCATGTCATTGGTTCCGCAGGTCGCCGCCAGCACGGCATCCCGTTTTTCATCAATCATGCACACCTGTCCGCAGGCACCGTCGCCGCGGTAGCGGCCGTCCATGCAGCGCCAGAACTGGTAGCCGTAGCCCTGAGCCCACTCGTTTCCGGGCTGAGGCGCTCCTTCATAATTGGCAATATGCTCGCGCGTCGCCAGTTCCACCCAGCCCTTTGGCATCACCTGCCTGCCCTGCCACACGCCGTGCTGAAGCAGGCACTGTCCGAAGCGCGCAATGTTTTCACAGGAAAGATGCAGCCCAAAGCCGCCGCAGCAGATGCCCTCGGGCGACAGATCCCAATCGGGTATCCCCATTTCGAGGGGATCAAAAAGACGGGGAACCAGATAGTCGCGCACGGTCTTCCCTGTTGCCTTCTGGATCATGCAGGATACCAGATAGGTGCCAAAGGAGTTGTAATGAAAATGGGTCTTCGGTGGATAGAGCACCCGGTGCGACAGCACAAAGGATGCCCAGGATTTCTCCGGGTCAGGCGAAGGGCGGTCGCTCTCCGGGTCCAATCCAGAGCCCATGCAGAGCAGCGCATCCAGGGTGACCGGACGCAGCTCGTCCATATGCGCAGAATCGATCTCTTCCGGCAGGATCTCCGTCACGCTCGTATCCCACCGGAGCAGACCTTCCTGCACCGCAAAGCCCGCAGCAAGGGAAGTGAAGCTCTTGCTGAGGGAGAACATCGTATGCGGCGTAAGTTCATCAAAGGGGGCCCGGTTCAGAGTCATCACCTTTTTACCATGACGCAGCAGTATCACACTGTGCAGCTGCACCGTATCCTGGAGCTTTTCCATTTCATCCAGGAAGCGCAGAAGCATCGCGGAAGACAGGCCCGCTTCCTCCGGGTTCAAAAAACATTCAAATCCAAAGCTCATTTTTATTTCCTTTCTTTGTCACAGGCTCTTCAGCCATTCCGCCGCTCTCTCAGGCCATCCTTCCATGCACATGCCTTCGCCGTCCGCAAAACCGTGGCCTCCATTAGGACCCAACTCCAGACGGCAGGGAATGCCCTTTTCATCCAGCACCCGTTTGAGAATAAAGGAGTTTTCCGGGCTGACCAGTTCATCCTGAGCAGCCAGAAACAGGGCGCAGGGCGGAAAACAATCCGCATGCTCCGGAATCTCAAACGCGCTATTAACAGCATCGCAACCGGGCATACCAAACAGACGAAGGTCCTCTTCCTCCCGCTCCATCATTTCTTCATCTGTCAGGTCCTTTGCCATCCACTTCCAGGAAACGACCGGATATACGGGGATCATGGCTTCCGGACGGGGAAGGCCGTATTTTGCCCAGCCCATTTCGCGTGTGGACCACAGACAGGTAAGATACCCGCCGGCGGAAAACCCGCAGGTAACGTACCGTTCGGCATCCACCCTGAAATGCTCCGCATTTTTCCGGATCAGCCCGATCCCCCGGGCGATATCGTCACATTCCGCTTCGAGGATACGGGTGTTTCCGGTCACCTGATAGGTAAGAATGAACACATGATAGCCCGCTTCATTGAAATGATCCGCCACCGGCCACCCTTCGGTAAGGTTCCACACATTGACAAAACCGCCCCCCGGGATCAGGAAAATGAAAGGACGTTTTCCCGCCTCCGCGTCTTCTGAAGGGAACCACACCAAACTGACCCCTTTTTTATCCGGACAAGCAGCACTTTCTTCCTCATTGTAAAGAGGATAATACCAGTCGCCCGTATCCGCGGCACGGTAAAGCCGTGTAAAGCCCCTCAGCATGTTTCCGCCAAAGTGTTCTTCTCTCAGCTTCGCCATCGTTTTATTCCAGAGTTCATCCTTTGAAAGTTCTCTCGCGCGGATCGCATCCCCGGCAATCAACCGGATACGGGGGTCCAGCAACATTTCTCCCAATGTAAAACCGTTGTAATCCATTTTCCTCTCCTTCCATCTGCCGGGCAGGGATCCCCTGTCCAGCGCAGATATCCTTTATGATATGATCTTCTCTGCATGATACAGAGCCTTTTCTTTCCCTGACAATCTTCATTATAACAAATACACCGTAAAACCACAAGAAATGAAATGTTTCTGCAAAAGGACATCCGCCGTTCTTTTTTCAGTTTTTCTGAAAAATTTGCATATCATCAAAAAAAGATTGACATTCTGATCATTAAAGCATAAAATATTTACAAATCGAGCCGGATGACCGGCTTAGAAAAAAAAGGAGAGACTCAATATGAAGAAACTGTTTGCTTTGGCTCTGGCTCTTGTCATGATGTTCACTGCCTGTGCCGCACTGGCTGACACCCAGAAGGTTGGCGTGTCCATGCCCACCAAGGACCTGCAGCGCTGGAATCAGGACGGCGACAACATGAAGGCTCAGCTGGAAGCCGCCGGCTACGAAGTGGATCTGCAGTATGCCGCCAATGACGTGCAGCAGCAGCTCAACCAGGTTATCAACATGATCAACAGCGGCTGCAAGGTCGTTGTGATCGCCGCTATCGAAGGCTCCTCCCTGGGCTCCGCCCTGGATCTGGCTAAGGCGCAGGGCGTGACCGTCATCGCTTATGACCGTCTGCTCATGGAATCTGATGCTGTGTCCTACTATGCCACCTTTGATAACTACATGGTCGGCACCATTCAGGGCCAGTACATCGAAGAAAAGCTGGACCTGAAGAATGCTGAAGGCCCCTTCGTGATCGAGATCACCGCCGGCGACCCCGGTGACAACAACGCCTTCTTCTTCTATGGCGGTGCTGTGGATGTTCTGAATCCCTACATCGAAGCCGGCAAAGTCATCGTGAAGTCCGAACAGAAGGATTTCGAAGCTGTTGCCACCCCCGGCTGGAAGACCGAGACCGCTCAGGCCCGTGCCGAGAGCATCATCGGTTCCTTCTATGCTGACGGCTCCAACATCGATGCCTGGCTGTGCTCCAACGACTCCACCGCTCTGGGCGTGACCAACGCTCTGGAAGC
>JAZLIA010000078.1:0-17227 GCA_045617125.1 Clostridia bacterium
CGGTTCCGCCCAGCGCGTTCCCGTCTGCACCGGTTCCACCACCATCCTGGTTGCTGTTGTCAAGGGCACTGACGTGACCAAGGACAGCATCAACGCCGCCATGAAGGCTGCTGCTTCCGAGTCCTTCGGCTACAACGAGGATCCCATCGTATCCAGCGACGTCATCGGCATGAAGTTCGGCTCCCTGTTCGATGCCACCCAGACCATGGTTGCCAAGCTGGATGACGACACCTATCAGGTGCAGGTCGTTTCCTGGTATGACAACGAGAACAGCTACACCAGCCAGATGGTGCGCACCATCAAGTACTTCGCTGAGCTGAAGTAATTGATTTTACCGGGTTTGCGGAACTTAGGCTGTGAGGCTGAGTTCGAGCGAGTACGATAAACCTGTCATCGAGTAAGATAAACTCCTACGCGAGTACGATAGGCTTTTCCCCACCTTTCCAAAGGCAGAAATGTTAATGAAAGGTGGGGTTTTTCTATACGGTTGACCGATGCCATTGAGGAGCTCAGATTGGACTGTAAAATGAGGATGCTGGCTTATAAAACCATCAGCAATTACAACAAGCAGTTGAAGTATTTGCAAAGGTATCTGCTCAGTGAATTTGCTTGACTGACATGGAGGCAGTGAAGCAGAATCACATCAGAAGCTTCATTATGAAGAAGGAAGATGATCAGTGCAAACAGATATTTGTTCACCTGTTGAAGAAAAGCAAACAGCGATACATGTTGTTCGGCAACAGGTGATGCGCCCACTGCCGTCAAGCAATACAGATACTCAGGCCCGGTCAGATGCGATTGAGCAGCTTGATCTCCTTATTGGTCGTATTCAAGGTAGTGAACCTGTGCTGCGGTCGAATGGATCAAAGGCATGAACCGCATCAGAATGAGCAGATGCGATTGCAGCTTCGACGGATTGATTTGTTAACTGGAAACGGACAGATCCAACGGTATGAATGAGGCAATTTCTGCCTTTCATGAAAAAGGAGACGAAAAGTATGTTTTATCCCGCGTCTTTATTCGGAAACGGGGCGGTGCTGTGCCGCAGAAAGGTGATACGTCTTTTTGGAGAGGCCGAGGATGGGAAAATAGTGAAGGCCCGGCTGCTGGACACGGATGGGGCGTTGCTGGCTGGCGGAGAAAGCATTGCGGCGGGGGGAAGGTTTTTGATCTGCCTGCCGCCCCAGGAAGCCCGGGAAGGGTGCAGCCTGTGCTTTGAATGCGGGGAAGAACAGGTGATCAGCCGGGATATTCTGGTGGGCGATGTGTTTTTGGATGGTGGGCAGAGCAATATGGAGCTGCCCCTTTGGGACGCGGATGAGGGAAAAGAGCGGATCGGATCGCATCACGCGCCGCAGGTGCGGTATTTTCATGTGCCCAAATGTCCGGTGACGGATGAAAAACAGAAGGAAGAGGGAAGAAAGGCCCATTGGCAGAAGATCGTTCCCGGCTCCGGCGGGGATATGAGCGCGGTGGCCTACTTTTTTGCGATGGAGGCACACCGGGAAAAGAATGTGCCGGTGGGCATGATTGACTGCTGGTGGGGCGGCACCTCCATTACCTGCTGGATGGAGGAATCGTGGCTGAGGGGCACCCGGGAGGGAGCGCTCTATCTGGAAAGATATGAGGCTCAGTGCGGCGGAAAGACCCTGGAAGCATATTATGCCGAGGAAGCGGCCTGGCAAAAGGAAATGGACGAATGGAACCGCAGCGTGGCCCGGTTCCGCGAAGAACACCCAGCCTGCGTGTGGGATGAAGTGATAAATGCCTGCGGCTACTGCCCCTGGCATCCGCCTGTGGGCCCGGCATCACCCTACCGTCCCGCCGGGCTGGCGGAACCTATGCTGAAAACCGTGGCTCCCGCAGCCCTGAGCGGCATCCTGTTTTATCAGGGGGAGGCTGACGCGGGGCAGACCCATCATTATGACACCCTGCTGGAGCAGATGATCCTTTACTGGCGGCAGCTTTTCCAGGATGAAGGATTGCCTTTCCTGAATGTGCAATTGCCCATGTGGAGGGATGAAGGGGCGGAGGATACCTTTACCTGGCCCGAGATCCGCCTGTGTCAGGCACGGGTGAGGGACAGAATAAGAAACACCGGCATGATCTGCATGATGGATCAGGGGGAATTCAACAACATTCATCCCACAAACAAGCGCGTGGTGGGGGAAAGGCTGTGGATGGAAGCACGGGAGGTCGTTTACGGTGAAAAAACCGAAAAAGCCCCCCGGATCATGTATATCTGCCCTGAGGGAGATCGCATACGGGTGGTGCTTTCAGCTCCGGTCACGATGCGCGGGGATGGGGAGCTGCTGCTGGAAATTGCCGGGGAGGATGAAAAATATGTGCCTGCCCGGGCGGAGCTGACTGAAAACGGAATGATCCTGAGCGGCGTAAAGCACCCTGTGCACGCACGCTACGGCCACACGGATTATGCTGCGGTGAAGCTTTTCGGCATGAACGGGCTGCCCCTGGAGCCTTTTTGGCAGTAAATGAGGGAGATGAGCGCAGCCGCGATATTCCCGGAAGAAATGAACATATATAATCAAATGGAGCCGCTTTTCTATCGGGAAAAGCGGCTCCACGTTTTTTGTTGTTTACTTTTTAAAGGAGATCATGCTTGTGAGCATGTAGCCGACCAGACCGTTATACATCACCTTTGTCCAGGTGACACCGCGCTGAAGTACGTTCATTTTGGTGTCGTTCTTTACAAAGGCGATAATGTTGCTGTCGTTATCCCGGTTGGGGGTGCTGCGCAGGTTCACATAAGAGGCATAGGAATTGTCCACCGTGACCGTGTCGCCGGAAGGAGTTACTTTGGCTTCTGTAATGTATTTGCTGAAGATGTAGGCGGTTTGGGTTCCGTAGCGAACCTCGGCCCAGTCTCCATTCATGGAAAGAAGCGTGAGGGTGGTGCCGGAGGAGAGCACATCCACAGATGTGGATTTGGTGGTGGGCTTGGAACGCAGGTTGACGCGGGTGCCATTCACATACACCGTTGTTTCCTTGCCGGGATTGACGCTTTTTTCTTCCTTCAGGTAAGAAGCCATCATATAGCCGGTTGTATCGCCGATCTGCACCTTATACCAGGTGCCGTTCCCTGCGATCACTTCCACTTTCTGCCCTTTGGAATAGATGCCCTGGGAAGCGGATGAGGTGGAGGGATCACGGCGAAAATACAGGTTGGAGGCGTTTACG
This sequence comes from Clostridia bacterium, assembly GCA_045617125.1. GTDB lineage: Bacteria > Bacillota > Clostridia > Christensenellales > Aristaeellaceae > ZC3RG03. The sequence goes on from JAZLIA010000078.1 coordinate 3,199, forward strand.
ACCATTGTTTTGCCGATGCTGCGCCAACCCTTTGCAAGGCCGGAGGGGTCGGAGGATAATTCAGTGAGAAACCGGGCACTCACATAGCCGCTTTTTCCATTTGCCATCACAGCAGCCCAGCCGTTTTTGATCTCGATCACGGTCACCTGTGTTTTTTCTGCCAGACTGCACAGGATCTCACCCTTTTCGGAAGGGGCATCCCTCAGATTCAGCCGACCGATGCCGGATTTTACCTGCATCACACGCACTTCCGCTTCCGCACCGCAAACGGCGGTCAAAGTTAAAAGCATCACGATCAGAATGTAAGACAGGATACGCAGGCTCTTTTTCATAGTATCTCCTTTCACGTGAGCTGCCCGATTTGGCGAAATGAGCTTTCACGATTGCTTCCGGAATGATTACTCTGTTACCGGTATCGTAATTATAACGATAGTGTTTCAAAAAGTCAATAAATATTACAAAATTAATACAAATATATTTACAATATGAAGGATTATTACATATAATGATTCATAAATGGTTACATGTAACAGAAATGAAGTAATATTGTTCTGCAAAAACCGACATCAAAAATTGCGGTACGGCTCCCGCATAAAAATTTATATGAAAAATTTGAAAAAAACAAATTTACCACTTTACAACTTTAACACAATGAATTATAATGGCATTGTTCCCGGAAGGAAAATGCTTCTGCCGGGGAGAAGGCGAAGAATGCCGAATAAAAATGAACAGAGGTGCTCAAAATGAAAAAAGTGTTTGCAATGTTCCTGGCGATGGTGATGCTTCTTAGTATCTGTGCTTTTTCTTACGCCGAGGAAAGCGATCTCAAGTATGTGCAGAACAAAGGCGTGATGATTATTGGTATTACCGATTTTGAACCGATGGACTTTATGGTGGACGGCGATTGGACCGGTTTTGATGCCGAGATGGCCCGCCTGGTGTGCGAAAAGCTGGGTGTGAAAGCGCAGTTCCAGGAGATCAGTTGGGCCATGAAGGAAACCGAACTGGCCGGACGCACCATCGACTGCATCTGGAACGGACTTACCTGGAGTGAGGAACGCGCCGAAAACATGGGCATGAGCGATCCTTACATGCTGAACCGTCAGGTGATCGTGGTGGGAGCAGGCAATGCGGAGCGTTTCACCGATGTTGCTTCCTTCAAGGGTGCTTCTGTGGCGGCTGTATCCGGTTCCGCAGGTGAAGAGCTGATCCAGAACGTGCTGAGCGATGCCGTTTACATTGAAAAAGAAGGCCAGATCGACGCGCTTACCGAGCTGCTGTTTGGCACGGTGGATGCGGTTGTGATCGACTACACCATGGCTTACTACCTGATCAACAAGGAAGGCAGCGACTTTGCCTCTCTCGTGATCCTGGATAACTTTGTGGAAGCCGAGGAAGAGTATTACGCCATTGCCTGCCGCAAGGGAAGCGACATGACCGAAGCGGTGAACGCCGCCCTGAAGGAACTGAAGGACGACGGCACGGTGGATGCTCTGGCTGATCAGTATGGCCTGAAAGATGCCGTGGTAAAATAAGAACAGAACAATAGGATCCCGGTTTTATGATCAGGGGCTGAGTATCAGCCCCTTCAGTTTGTGAGAGGCTTTCATGATCACATTCGCTACAGTCACGTCATCCCTGCTGGAAGGGTTCGGAGTGTCGCTCGAGCTGTTTGCTCTGACCTTGCTGTTTTCACTGCCCCTGGGGCTGCTGATATGCTTATGTTCCATGAGCGGCAGCCGTGTGTTGAAAAGCGTGACCCGGGTGTTCATCTGGATCATCCGGGGAACGCCTCTGATGCTGCAGATCCTGGTGGTGTTCTATGCACCCGGCCTGCTTTTTGGAAAGCAGATCTTTGCGGGCAACCGTTTTCTGGCAGCGCTGATCACGTTTGTGATCAACTATGCCTGCTATTTTTCCGAAATTTACCGCGGCGGCATCGAGAGCATCCCCAAAGGGCAGTATGAAGCCGGTCAGGTGTTGGGAATGACCCGCAGTCAGGTGTTTTTCAAGGTGGTGCTGCTGCAGGTGGTGAAGCGCATTCTTCCGCCTGTCAGCAACGAAGTGCTCACTTTGGTAAAGGATACCTCGCTGGTGCGGGTCATTTCGGTGATCGAGATCATCAAAATGGCGGAAAAGTTTGCCGCGAAGGGTTTGGTGTGGCCGCTTTTCTACACAGGCGTGTTTTACCTGCTTTTCTGCGGGCTGCTTACTTTGCTGTTCCGCTTCCTGGAAAGGAAGCTGGATTATTTCCGGGGGTGACGTGAATGGCGATTTTAGAAGTGCAGGGCTTGGCAAAGTCCTTCGGAAAACACAGAATATTGGATCATATTTCCTTTTCCATGGAAAAGGGAGAGGTGATCAGCATCATCGGTTCCTCCGGAAGCGGAAAAACCACGCTGCTTCGCTGCATTAATTTTCTGGAGCGGGCAGATGAAGGCCGCATCCTGGTGAACGGGGAAACGGTGTTTGACGGCAAGGCTCCCAAACGCAGCGAGAAGGAAGAGCGCCTGCTGCGCCGTCATTTCGGGCTGGTATTTCAGAATTTTAATCTTTTTCCTCAGTATACGGCATTGCAGAATGTGATGCTTGCCCCCAATCTGCTCAGCACCGGAAACGAAGGGGAAGTGCGGGAGCGGGCGGAGCAGCTGCTCAGCCAGGTGGGGCTGTCGGATAAGGCCGGTTTTTATCCCTATGCCCTGTCAGGAGGGCAGCAGCAGCGGGTGGCGATTGCCCGGGCGCTTGCGATGCAGCCGGATATTCTTTGCTTTGACGAGCCCACCAGTGCGCTGGACCCGGAATTGACTGGCGAAGTGCTGCGGGTGATACGCGACCTGAGAGAAAAGGGAAGCACCATGCTGGTGGTGACCCATGAAATGGAATTTGCCCGCGGGGTGTCGGACCGGGTGATCTTCATGGCGGATGGCGTGATCGAAGAAATGGGAACGCCGGAGCAGATCTTTACCGCACCGAGGTCGCCCCGCACACAGGCTTTTCTGCAGAGCGGAGTGAGAAAGTAAGGCGGGAAGATCATTTGGGCTGCGTAACCATGTTAACAAAGCTCTTTTTCCAGCTTTGGCAGGGGTATTTTATCCCCATGATGCTCGATCTGCTCTCCGACAGACAAAAGGGTGCTCATATCTGTTCCGAAAAGAAGGATGCTGCGCGGAATTCCGCTCCCTGAAGCGACAGTGAAGGGCAGCGACAGTGAAGGAAGCCCCGCGTAATGCATGATGCAGGTAGGCCCGGTCATGATGCACGCATCGGCACCGGAGAGTTCCTCGATAAGCCTGTCATGTTCCAGTGCCATATCGGCCCGGATCTGCGCAACAGCCTGCGCATTATCCGGGTCATATTCATATATCAAGGATTCCTCCAGATACCCGGTTCCGTAAGGGGCCAGCTTTTCAGGCGCTTCGCGGTATTTTTTCAGGATGCTTTCCGGTGTCAGCTTCCCCTCCGCGCTGCCTTTGTGTGTTTGAAGATATTTTCGCAGTTCTGTTGAAAACTGTCTCAGCATCAGTTCCTTTAATTTTAACGTGTTTCTGCCCGGCTGCTCGGTGAATATCCACCCGTCAGCCTTCATGCGGTCAAACAGCATTTCATAGCGTCCCATTTGTTCCTTGGAGACATGTTCGCGGTTCACTGTCCACACGGCAAGCGTTTTTCGCATTTCAGTACCCTGCGGCCTGTTCGTTTCGGAAGCCCTTGGAAAAATCAGCCGTTCCGCGATGAATCTCATATCGGCCATATCGCGCGTAAAAAAGCCGATCTCATCCAAAGCTGATGTGATCGGGATCACCCCTTCTGTTGATATCGTGCCGATGGAAGGCTTAAAACCGACCACCCCGTTTTCCGCCGCACAGCCCACGACTGAAAAAGAAGTGTCTGTTCCCACTGCGAATGAACACAGCCGGGCGCTCATGGCGACCGCGGAGCCGCTGCTGGACCCGCTGGGCGTGTGCGTCCCATCATAAGCATTGATCACCTGACCAGCGAGGGAGCTGAACCCTCCTGGCATTCCGTTTGTCAGAAAATTGGCAAATTCCGTCATGTTCGTTTTGCCGAGGATCACAGCGCCGTTTTTCCGCAGGGCCTGAACGAAAGGCGAATCCGTATCGGCTATGTTTTCCTTCAGTGTGACGCTGCCGGCCGTTGTCACCATTCCTGCCACGTCGATATTATCCTTTATCAGCACGCAAAGCCCGTAAAGGGAAAGCCCCTCAGGCCCGCGTTGGTCCAGTGCGCGGGCTTCTTCGACCGCCTGCGGATTCACCGCCGCAACGCAGTTCAGCGCATTGTGTGAACCGTATATTTCGATCCTTTTGAGATAGGCTCTGCAAAGCTCCTCACAGGAAAACCGGCCTGAACGAAGCCCGGTATACAGCTCATGAAGGCTTGATGAAAGGATCCGTTGATTCATATCCGGTTTTTTCATGGCGTTTTCTCTCTTATCACAGTATTTGCGATCTGTGTCAATTCCTGGTTGCCGTGCCGATGCGTTCATCCGGTGAGCAATTGTGACCGGCGGGGCAGCGGCCTATCTTACCGTTTGATCTCTCATCTTCATTATACCTGATAATTGGATGCAAAACAACATCTTGCCTGACAAAAAGAATGACATTTTGCCCCATCCGGAAAAACGGTTCTTCTGGAAGAAGAGGAGCTGAAGGCTGTTACCGGAGGAGACAACACTTCGGAAGGTCATGAAGGAGGTAGAGAACGCGAGGAGAAGTGACCGGCTCCGGTCCGGGGGATCCGGTACTTCACTGAAAGCGCATGCATTGATGAGGATATGCGGTCTGTTTGCTCCATCTGAAATGAGAATAATGCCGCATATTCTTTGCGTACCGGTAAAACATTTCTTATAACGGTTCAAATGGCGTTGAATAAGTCGGAAATGTACAAAAAAGCGGAAAATATGCAGGAAAAATCTTCTTTACAAACCCTCTGAAAAACCTATAATGAAAGAAGCCGGGGCCGCGCACAGTGCTATGCGGCGAAGGCTTCCATCTTCTTTTCTTATGAAACAAAAGGAGTGTTGAGTATGAATGGCTTGGATCGTTTGCCTGCAGTTCCCCTGATCGTTTCCGACCCTTATTTTTCCATCTGGTCTCCGGCGGATAAGTTGGATATGGCTGATACGGTGCATTGGTGCGGCGACAGCAAGCCCATCAGCGGCCAGATGACGGTGGATGGAAAAACCGTTCGGTTCCTTGGAAAAAATGACTTTGGAAGCTGCATTCTCAGCCAGCGCGTGACTGCCACGCAAACCGTTGCGACCGTTCATAAAGATAGCGTTGAACTGGAAGTTACCTTTGCCGCCCCTGCTTTTCCGGATGATCCGGATGTGATGAGCATGCCGTTTACAATGGTTAGGTTTGGATTGAAAACGCTGGATCATCAGCCGCATGACGTGCGCCTTACGCTGCATCTTTCCGATATGCTGTGCTATGACGGGGCTGGACGGCCGGAATTGTATTCCGATACCTTTGTGCTCAATGGATGGTCCACGGCTATTCTGGGACAGCGCACTCAAAGGCCGCTCAGCCATTCCGGCGACCACATCACCATCGACTGGGGCTATCTTTACCTTTGCGCTCAGCAGGGGAATGTGACTGCCGGTGATGGAGGCCTGGACCTTTCCTGGCAGGGACAGGTGAAAAGCGATACGGTGCTGCGTGCGGTGATCGCCTATGACGATATTGCTTCCGTCAATTATTTCGGAAGCCTTTGCAAAGCCTGGTATCGCAGGAATGGGGCGCAGATCACGGATGCGATCACTTTGGCGGAGAGGGAGTTTGATCATCTGTTTGAACGCTGCGGCGCTTTGGATGAACGTATCCGCAGGGAAGCTCTGGTTGCTGCCGATGAGGATTATGCTTTTTTATGCGCTGCCGCCTGGCGTCACACCCTGGCCGCGCACAAGCTGATCGCCGCACCGAACGGGGAGATGGTGCTGCTTTCCAAGGAAAACGACAGCAATGGCTGCATCGGCACGGCAGATGTGAGCTATCCTTCCATTCCGCTGTTCCTGAAATTTGCACCGGAAATGGTGAATGCTCTGTGCCGGGGTATTCTGGATTTTGCGGAAATGCCTGTGTGGGAGTTTGACTTTGCTCCCCATGATATTGGCCGTTACCCGATGGCCACAGGCCAGGTGTATGCGGCGCGTAAGGGCTGTGCAAACGGACTGGTTTATCCGCCTTACTATCTGTATCCCGCCGGATGCGGCGTGTATGACGATCATTACCAGATGCCGGTGGAGGAATGCGGCAATCTGTTCATCATGCTGGCGGCGGCTCAGCGCTTCGGCGCGGGCACAGAGCTGGCGAAGGAGCACCGGGCAACGCTGGATAAGTGGGTGCAGTATCTGCTTACCTATGGAGAGGATCCCGGTGAGCAGCTCTGCACGGACGATTTTGCCGGCCATCTGGCGCATAATGTGAACCTGGCGGCCAAGGCCATCGTGGGCGTTGCCTGTTATGGGCTGCTGACCCGGGACGCTTCCTATCAGGATAAAGCGAAAGCCATGGCACAGCGGCTGATGGAGCGAATCGGGAAGAACGGAAACACGCCGCTTTCTTTGGACGGTGTGGGCTGGAGCCAGAAATATAATCTTTTGTGGGATAAGGTGCTGGGCCTGGAGCTTCTGCCGGAAGTGTTTTATACATCTGAGCTGAACAGCTATTTGGAGCGTATGAATACCTATGGCCTGCCGCTGGATTCTCGGGCAGATTACACTAAATCGGATTGGATCTGCTGGATCGCGGCCATGGCGGATGATAAGGCGGTCCGCTGTGCCCTTTTGAGCCCGGTGGCCCGGTATCTTCGTGAAACGGAGACCCGGGTGCCCTTCTCCGACTGGTATGATACCTGCACGGGACGCTATGTACACTTTATTGGCCGCAGTGTGCAGGGCGGTGTTTATGCTCCGATGCTGCGCTGAGGAATGTTTCCTTCAGAAACTTCCAGGGGATATCCTCCTTGATATTCGATGATCTTATACTAAACGAGTTTTAAAAACTGAACAGATGCGCCGCATATTTTTCTCTCTGGCTAAGCAGAATGGAGGGAGGCGTACGTGAAACGTACGTTGACTGGAATGAAGCAACGCCAGAGGAGAACAGATGCAAGCAAATGTTGGTTTTTTAAAATGAGTTCAGTATTAACTAAATTTTCCACAGAAAAAGGAGCTATTGCAGATTTTGATTTCTGTAAAGCTCCTTATTTTATTATGATTCTTTACGAAAACTGTGCTTCGTAAAGCTCTCTGTAAAAGCCGTTCATCTGTATCAGCTCATTATGAGTGCCCCGCTCCACCACATCGCCGTTTCTGACGACCAGGATCAGGTCGGCATTGCGGATGGTGGAAAGGCGGTGGGCCACCACAAAGCAGGTCTTGTTCTTCATCAAACGCCGCATGGCTTCCTGAATGTGTATTTCAGTGCGGGTGTCCACGTTGCTGGTGGCTTCATCCAGAATGAGCATGTTTGCGTTCACCAGCATACCGCGGGCAATGGTGAGCAGCTGCTTCTGACCTTTGGAAATGTTAGCCCCGTCATCGGTGATCAGGGTGTCATAGCCATCCTTCAGGCTCATGATATAGTTGTGAATGTGAGCGGCCTTTGCGGCCTCGATCACTTCCTCACGGGTGGCCTCGGGCCTTCCGTAGGCAATGTTGTCATACACGGTGCCGCTGAAAAGCCAGGTGTCCTGCAGCACCATGGAATAGGCTCTGCGCAGAGAGGAACGGGTCAGCTTCTGTATATCGGTGCCGTCAACACGGATCTGGCCTGAATCAATATCGTAAAAGCGCATCAACAGGTTGATCAGCGTGGTTTTTCCAGCTCCCGTGGGGCCTACCACGGCGATCATTTTTCCGCTTTCGGCCTGGAAGGAAAGGTCGTGAAGAATGGTTTTCCCGGGAAGATAGCCAAAGGAAACGTGTTCCATTTCCACATTGCCCCTGGGGTCTGTCAAAATGCGGGCGTCCAGCGGGTCTTCCGGCTCGATGGGCTCATCCAGCAGCTGGAACACCCGGTCAGCTGCTGCAATGGCGCTTTGCAGTTCGCCGTAAAGGTCGGCAATTTCCCGGATGGGGCCGCTGAACTTGCGGCTGTATTGAACAAAAGCCGATATGCTGCCAAGGTCGATGTTTCCGCTGATGTACATCAGGGCACTGAAAACGGAGATCAGCACCAATGTCAGGTTGTTGATCAGGTTCACAGAGGGCCCCATGGTGCTGGAATAATATTCACTGCGGTAGTAGCTGTCGCACACCTCGTCATTGAGCCGGTCCAGCTGCGAAAGGGTGTCGTCCTCCCGGCAATAGGCCTTCAGCGTGGTAAGCCCGGAGATCCTTTCTTCTGAAAAATCGTTCAGTTCTCCCATCTTGCGGCTGCGCAGTCGGAAGAGAGGCTGCGTTTTTCCCGTAATGAATGCGGTGAGCACGATCGACAGGGGAATGGTGACCAGGAAGATCAGTGTGAGCGGGGCGCAGATCGACAGCATCATGGCAAAGCTGCCTGTGATGCTTACCGTGCTGGCCAGAATGTTGACCAGATCGGATGACAGGGAGGTGTTGATGGTGTCGGTGTCGTAGAAAATGCGGCTGATCAGGTCGCCGATGGGGCGGCGGTCCAACCGGCTTACCGGCATATCCGCCAGGCGCTCAAACAGGTCCTTTCGCATGCGTCGGGTGACGGAGCGCCCGATCCACACCATCAGAAGCGACAGGATATAGCTGAGGAAGGAAGAAAGGGCATACACCAAAAGCATCTGCAGGCACAGCCTTACCACTCCGTTCAGGTCCATTCCGCCCTGCGCGGCAGCGGATCCTTCGCCGGCGATCAGGTTCACAGCGTCTCCGGCCAGACGGGGCCCCACCAATGCCAGGGCATTGGAGATTACGGTAAGGATCAGCGCGGGCAGCAGGGCCCAGCGGAACTTCATCATGTAGCGGAGCAGACGGCGTATCGTGGCTTTCTTATTCACGGGGCGGGTGGCGGTGCCGGCTTTCCGGTCGGGACGGTCATTTCTCGGCGGCATTTGCTTCACCTCCCAGCTGGAGCATCGCGATCTCGTGATAGAGGGGACACGAGCGCATCAGCTCTTCATGGGTGCCCAGGGCACTCACGCGGCCTTCATCCAATACCAGGATCTTTTCACAGTGCATCACCGCGCTGATGCGCTGGGCGATGATCACTTTGGTGACCCCGGCATACTTTTCGTTCAGTGCCTTTCTCAGCTCCCTTTCGGTGCCGAAATCCAGAGCACTGGAGGAATCGTCCAAAATAAGGATCTCCGGGTTTCCCGCAAAGGCCCGGGAAAGCAGCAGACGCTGGATCTGCCCGCCGGAGAGATTTTGCCCGCGGGAAGAAAATTCCGCGTCCAGGCCGCCTTTTTCCTGAATGTAGCTTTCCGCCTGGGCGTGATGGATGGCTTTCCATATGGAGCTTTCGTCTATATCCCGGTTCAGGGTGATATTTTCCTTTGCCGTTCCCCGGAACACCGCGTCATTCTGAAACACGGTGCCAAAGCGGGAACGCAGGGATGAAAGGGGAATGTCCTTCAGGTCCTGTCCCCACAGGAGGATACGGCCCTTATCCGGGTCGTAAAACCGCAGAAGAAGGCGGATCAGCGTGCTTTTTCCCGCCCCGGTGGGCCCCAGAATGCCCAATGTTTCACCTTTCATAAGCGAGAAGGAGATGTCATTCACATCAGGGATACGCTTGTTGTAGGAGAAGGAGACATGATCGAACAGGATGTGCGGGAAACGGGTTTCAAAGGCACAGGGGGCGGAGGGAGAGGTTTCTTCTTCACTGCAGAGCACTTCTCCGATCCTGTCCGCGCTTGCGACAGCCTTGGAATACATGGTCACCACCCGTGTGATGGTCATCATCGCATTCAGAATGATGGTGAAGTACTGAAGGAAGGCGATGATCTGCTCTGCCCTGGTGAGCCCGGAGCGTACTCTCAGAGCGCCGACCCACACCACCATTACCAGCCCGATATTGAGCAAAAACTGCATCGTGGGGCTGTTGATGCCCATGACGGCGGCAGCACGGGTCTCATTGGAGGTCACTTCACGGTTTACATTGTCAAAGCGGGCTTTTTCCGCCTCGGTTTTGCTCAGAGCCTTGATGATGCGCAGGCCGCTCAGATTTTCTCTCACGATGCGGATCAGCTTGTCGGTGCTCTGCTGCACCCGGTCATAAAGGGGAATGCCTTTCTTGGAAATGAACCACACGCTCAGCCCCATAAAGGGGAGCAGGATCAAAAGCAGGGAGGAAAGCACCGCGTCCTGAGCCATGGTGATCAGAATGCCGCCAAGAAGCAGTATGGGGGCCCGGATGCCGATGCGCTGCATCATGCCGGTCATGCGGTAAACATAGTAGGTGTCGGTCGTCATGCGGGAAATGAGGCTGGGCACGGTGAAACGGTCGATCTCGCTGCTTTTGAGCCGGGTGATCTTCCGGAAAAGGTCGTGCCGAAGCTGCCTTGTGGAATCTCTCGCCACGGCGGAAGCGTTGCGGTTGGCCAGCACGTTGAACACCAGCGCGGCGATCGCGGCTGCGAGCATGATGCCGCCCCACAGGTAAACGACCCCCGGCCCTTCATTCCGGGCCCGGGGCACACATTCAGACAGAATATAGGTCAGCAGCCAGGGCAGCAGCAGCTCGCTTACCGTGCCCAGAAATTTCATTACCAGACCCGCGGACATTTTTTTCAGATACGGGCGTATATACTGCCAGATCAGTTTCATAGTTGCCTCCGTGTTTTCCCTTTCATTTTACGACGGGTGCAAGGGAAAAGCAAGGGCGCCCAGTTTTTTCCAACAAGAAAAAAGACCGGCTGACCGGTCTTTTGCTTATTTGAGAAGATCCTTGATCTTATCCAGAAAACCCTTGCGGCTTTCAAATTCGCGGCCGTTTGACAGGGCGTCAAACTGACGCAGCAGATCCTTTTGCTTATCGTTCAGATGCTTGGGAATGTCGATATGCACCTTCAGCACCATATCGCCCCGCACAGAGGAGTGCAACTGCAAGATGCCCTGATTGCGGATGCGGAACTCGGTGCCCTCCTGCGTGCCCTCGGGAATGTGGAAGGTGAATTTTCCGCCTCCCAGCTGGGGTAGGTCGATATCCGCTCCCAGTGCCGCCTGGGTGAAGGAGATGGGCATTTCGAGATACAGCGTGCTGCCTTCCCGGCGGAACACTTTATGGGGACGCACGTTCACGGTGATGTACAGATCGCCGTTCGGGCCGCCGTTCGTGCCCGGCTCGCCGTTGCCGCGCATCACGATGGTCTGGCCGTTATCAATGCCGGCGGGCACCTTGATGGAGGCGGTGCGCTTGCGGCGCACGCGGCCTGTGCCGGAACAGGAGGTGCACTTGTCGCTCACGATCTTTCCGGTGCCCCCGCAGGTCTGGCAGGTGCGCACGGTCGCGATGAAGCCGCTGCTCACTCTCACCTGGCCTGCACCCTTGCAGGTGGGGCAGGTTTTGGGCTGGGTGCCGGGCTTACAGCCGTTGCCGTGGCAGGTTTCACAGGTTTCACTGCGCACGAACTCAAAGGATTTTTCACATCCGAAGGCTGCCTCCTCAAAGGAGATGCGCAGGTCATATCTCAGGTCGTTTCCCTGACGGGGACCGTTGCGGTGCTGAGAGGAGCCCATTCCGCCGCCGAAGAGCTGGTCAAAGATATCTCCGAAGCCGCCCATTCCGCCCATGGAGCTGAAGGGATCAAACCCGCTTCCGCCGCCGAAGCCCTGGGTGGGATCTTCAAAGCCAAACTGGTCGTAGCGGGCGCGTTTGTCGGGATCCGACAGCACCTCGTTGGCCTCGTTCAGTTCCTTGAAACGGCTTTCGGCCGTTTTATCATCGGGATGCAGGTCGGGGTGGCATTCCTTTGCTTTGGTACGGTAAGCCTTCTTGATCTCTTCCGGCGTGGCATTTTTGCCTACGCCCAGCACTTCATAGTAATCACGCTTTTCAGCCATTATTGCTCACACCTTTGCCGCGGTTCCGCCGCGGCCATTATATCGAATTTCCATAGGGGATATCGGGAGACCGCAGGCCCCCGAATAAAACCGTATCGCCCGGCCAAGGAAGCGCACACACCGCGCACGCAATTGCCGGGCGTGCGGGCATCGGAGGTGAGCGCCGCCTGTGGCGGATGAAGCGAACCGGAGGTGTTACAAGTCCGGGAGCGTCCCAAGCCGTTAAGCGGTGACGGGATGCGTCCAGGCCGCCGTTGGCCGAGCGCGGCAAGACTGTTTCCGAAGGAAACATACCGATATCCGGATCCGGCCGTATCGTGATGGCTAAATGCCATCACGATACAGAACGCGGAGGTTATCCAGCATGGAAAACGAGATTTTCATGCTGAAGGGCTGTGTAACAGCCTCTTATCAGTGCACTTCGCCTTCAGCGTTGAAGGTTCCGTCATCATTTTGCGCACCGGCGTTTCCGCCCATGTCAGGAGCACCCTGAGCGCCCATATCGGGAGCGCCCTGCTGCTGATAAAGTTTGCCGAACACAGAGTACACCTTCTGGCTCATGCTTTCCATGGCGGGCTTGATCTCGTCCGCCTTGCCGCCCTCGCGCACCTTCTTGAAGCTGTCAATCTCGGTCTGCACGGTCTGCTTATCCTCATCGGAGAGCTTGTCGCCATTTTCACGCAGCGTCTTTTCCATTTCGTAGATCAGGTTGTCGGCATGGTTGAGGGTCTCGATCTCGTCCTTCTTCTGCTTGTCGGCCTCGGCGAACTGCTCGGCTTCCTTCACCCGCTGCTGGATCTCTTCCTCGCTCATGTTGGTGGAAGCGGTGATGGTCACCTTCTGCTCGTTGCCTGTGCCCTTGTCCTTGGCGCTGACGTTCACGATGCCGTTGCGGTCGATGTTGAAGGTGACTTCGATCTGGGGCACGCCGCGGGGCGCGGCGGGAATGCCGGTGAGCTGGAAGCGGCCCAGCGTCTTGTTATCGTAAGCCATGGGACGCTCGCCCTGCAGCACATGGATCTCGACCGTGGTCTGGCCGTCCGCGGCGGTGGAGAACACCTGCGACTTCTGGGTGGGGATGGTGGTGTTGCGCTCGATGAGCTTGGTGAAGATGTGCCCTTCGGTCTCCAGTCCCAGGGACAGGGGGGTGACATCCAGCAGCAGCACGCCCTTGACCTCGCCGCCCAGCACGCCGGCCTGAATGGCCGCGCCGATGGCGACGCACTCATCGGGGTTGATGCCCTTGAAGGGCTCCTTGCCGGTGACCTTCTTGACCGCTTCCTGCACGGCGGGGATGCGGGTGGAACCGCCCACCAGAATGACCTTATCCACCTGCTCGGCGGTCAGCCCGGCGTCCTTGAGGGCGTTGTTCATGGGGGTGATGGTCTTTTCCACCAGATCGGCGGTCAGCTCGTTGAACTTGGCGCGGGTGAGCGTCATATCCAGATGCTTGGGGCCGGTGGCGTCCGCCGTGATGAAGGGCAGGTTGATGTTGGTGGTCATGGCGCCGGAAAGCTCGATCTTGGCCTTTTCGGCGGCTTCCTTGAGGCGCTGGAAGGCCATGCGGTCCTTCTTTAAGTCGATGCCGTTTTCCTTCTGGAAGGCGCTCGCGATGTAGTCGATGACGCGGTTGTCAAAGTCGTCGCCGCCCAGACGGGTATCGCCGTTGGTGGCCAGCACCTCGAACACGCCGTCGCCGATCTCCAGAATGGAAACATCGAAGGTGCCGCCGCCCAGGTCGTACACCAAAATCTTGTGGCTCTCTTCCTTGTCAAGGCCGTAGGCCAGCGACGCAGCGGTGGGCTCGTTGATGATGCGCAGCACTTCCAGGCCGGCAATGCGGCCGGCGTCCTTGGTGGCCTGCCGCTGACTGTCGTTGAAGTAGGCAGGCACGGTGATAACAGCCTGGCTGACCTTCTCGCCCAGATAGCTTTCCGCGGTCTCCTTCATTTTGGTCAGCACCATGGCGCTGATATCCTGGGGGGTGTAGTCGTGGCCGTCGATGGCGACCTTGTAGCTGGTGCC
>JAZLIA010000079.1:0-49926 GCA_045617125.1 Clostridia bacterium
GTTGCAGCAAAGGAAAAACGCTTCCAGCAGTTCAAACGCGCTTTCCCGGGTTTCCCGTCCTTCCCGCAGGTCCTTTTCCAGATACGGGTACATGTACTGGTCAAACCGACCCAGGGTGTTATGATAATCCCCCTCGCACCACAGGCAGAAATGCAGCACACGCAGGCTCTGCAGCGCTTCCCGGAAGCTTTCCGCACCGTAGGCGGGCACCTTTTTCAGCACCCCTGCAATATCTGCAAGGCCCAGCTCCTCCGCCTTTTCAGCATACCGTCGGGTCAGGTCCAGCACCGCGTCGATGCTCACGCGCATCGCCCGATGTTCCTCCCCTTCGCCAAGCTGCTCCCTGAAATAATTCAGGCCGTGATGGATCACCTTTTCATAATCCGGCGACAGGTTGCTGATGTTTCCCATCTCATGGATATAATGATCCTTTTTGATCTCCGCCCATTCTGTATCGTCAAAAATCATGGGCAGGTTCGGCACCGTACGGGTAAAGGCGATCAGCTCGCCTTCCATAAACACCGGGGTCTCCGCATCCAGCGCAGCTTTCAGGCGAAGAGCCGTCCGCTCCGCATCCGTCCATTCCGCCCCGCGATATGCCTTTTCGATCCCCTCCGGCGCCGGAATGCGGAAGGAATGATGTTTCCTTTCCCACTGATCCTTTTTGATCTGTTCCAGACGTTCTGTCATTTTCATTTCTCCAATTCTACTGTCAGCACCGCTACAGACGCGGGCGGCAGCGTGACCAAAGCATTTTCCGCAACTGTGATATCCTTTTCCGTCGGCACCACCGCAAAGGGGTCTTCAAAGGTGTTGCAGGTCATGGCATTCTCATGATGCAGAACCCGCATTTTTCCCTTTCCCTTCAGTTCACCGCTCAGGGATGACAGGGCAACGGAAGCAGCCTGCGTAAGATCCAGATTGGCCATGGTAAGGGTCAGCACGCCCTCCTTTACGGATGCTGAAGCACTGATCATATCCAGTGCATCATAGCCTTTCTGTTCCTTCTGGGGCGCTGTTACAACAGTTCTTACCTGCCGCCCGTCCTGATGACCCTTGAACATATCAAACACATGGTAATTGGGCGTTTCCACAAAGTTGTCGCCCCCCGCCAGATACAGGGAATGCAGATTGTTGCACAGCTGCGCCACATTAGCCATTCCCACCACATCGCAGCGGTTGTTGAATATGTTCAGCGTGATGGCGGCAACCATCGCATCGCGCATATTGCTTTGCTGTTCAAACAGATTATATCCCTTGCTGGGGCCGGTTCCATCCTTGTGCCAGTTTCCCCATTCATCCACCACCAACTTTATTTTCCGTTCGGGATCGTATTCATCCATCACAAAGCGGTGATCATCCACAATGCGGCTCATGAACGCGGCACGGAACAATTCATCATACCATTGTTCTTCATTAAACTCCAGTTCATCATGGCCGGAAAAAGCATCGGTATAATAGTGTACGCTCATTCCCCAAGCCGGTGTTTCATGCCAGCGGCGGCTGCTCCACTGCTTCATAAGGCGGCGTGTCCAGTTAAGATCGTGTCCATTCGCCCCGCACAGGATATATTTCATTCCCAAAGGAGCAAGCGGACGGCAGATCGTCGTGAAGCGAATAAATTCATCCGCACAGTGTTCCGGCGTCATCTGCCCGCCGCCGCCCCAGTTTTCATTGCCGATGCCCCAGTATTGAACGTTGAACGGTTCCCGATCTCCGTTTGCTTCTCTTTCTTTAGCCAATGTCGTCGTGCCGGCAGGCATGTTGCAGTATTCCATCCAGTTACGGATATGGAGCGGTTCCACACTCGTCATATTGGCAGCCACATAAGGCTGTGCACCCACCAGACGGCACAGATTCATAAACTCATGCGTGCCCACCTGATTGCTTTCGGTACGTCCGTCGCAATAATACCACCAGTTCACCCGTTGAGGCCGTTGTTCACGCGGGCCGATCCCATCCCGCCAGTCATACGTTTCCGAAAAGCAGCCGCCCGGCCAGCGGAGGACCGGAGGGGCGATCTTCCGGAAGCTTTCCACAAGAGACTTGCGGAAACCATGGATGTTTTCCACCTTGCTGTCCTCGCCGACCCAAAGCCCGTCATAGAAAACACCGCCGATATGTTCTGAAAAATGACCGTAGATCTCCGGTGATATCCTTCCCTTTGATGAACCAAAGTCCAGTGTAATGCAATTCATTTTTCTGATGCCTCCACTTTCATATTTTTAAACCATCCAAGCGTCCCATCCGCAACAAGGCCGATACGTCCCATATCATATTCCCTATCTTCAACAGACAGTACGGTTTCATTGATTCTGGCAGTGATCCGGTTCTTTTCAGCGTTCACTTCCAGCTTCACCCAGTCTCCATGCAGAAAATGAAGCGGCGTGTAAGCCAAACGTACAGGCTCCCCGCCATCCATCCGAAGGATCTCCAAACCAAACCGAGGCGAAAGCATGACCGCATAGCCCTGCAGCATATAACGGCGCGCCCCTGCATTTTTCACCCGTAACAGCATTCCGGCTCCTTCTCCGGATGGCATCCTCATATCGACCGATGCAGAAAAATCATTCCAGGAAAAACCGCGTATCATTGCCTTGCAGCCATAATCCGGTTTGTCTTTTCCCTCAAGATAAAGAGTATCCTCCACGATATTCAGGTATTCCCTGAAACCATAAGAGATAAGACAGTCATTCCCGGTACGAATTACATGATCGATCCTTTTCCCGGGTGTATCCTCTGCTTCTCCGGCCGGAAGCGGCAGAGGTTTTCCAAAGCCGACAGGTTCTCCAAAAACGGGGAGGTCATTCGCGCCCCAGCTGAAAGGCTGCACACTGACGACCCGGTCCATCGCTCCCAATGAATGGAATGTGCTGGTTTCATTGGATTTACTGTGATAGATCAGGTATGACACCTTATCATCCGCAGAGACAGTAACACTGGCATGTCCCGGCCCCAAAACACCGTTTCCCTTTCTGAATACCGGTGACACCTGTTTCCTCCAGGCCTCCTCGCGGAGCGGATCCCCCATGTCAAGGCATTCCAGTATTGCCAGACAATATTCGGGGGTATGCGCCGCATGGGCAGAATAGAGGATCATCACTTTTCCGTTGTGGATCAATGCTTCCGGCCCTTCATTAACAAATTCTTCCCAGGGAAAACAAGGATGAGAGATCATCACAGGATCTCCCAGAATCTTCACAGGGCTTTCCATCGAAGCAATGCAGAGGCAGTTCATCCGATCCTGGAACGTCTTGTTGCGCATGTAAACAAAATACAGCCTTCCATCCGGCATCTGGAGTACGGTTCCATCTATCGACATTTCCTCCCCCAGTTCCAGGCGTCCTCTATCCACATAGGGACCCAGCGGTTCCTCCGCTTCCAGCACACCAAGCCGCCTTGTAGCCCACCCATCGATATCATAATCCATTACAGCAGAAGTATAGTAGATATAGTATCTGCCCTGGAGATAATGGATTTCAGGGGCCCACACCGTTCCGGAATTCCACTTTCCATCTACGGCTGTCCATACAAGATGCGAAACTCCCGGTTCACTGATCTTTGTAGATTCTGAAACATAGATACTGCATCCTCGGTTGCCACCGCTGTAAACACTGTAATAGTGTCCGTCCGGTCCCTTCATCACATATGGATCTTTCCCACCGCTGATGGGATTCACATAGGTCTGCATGGTTTCTTCCTTTCGTGTACTGGTTATCCCATATTATTCTTCAATAACAAAATCGATTTTCAACAGCGATACGGGTTTTGCGGTCACCAGCAGATGGCCGTCCGTTTCCAAACCGACAAATTCCTCATATTCTACGGGTTTCACCAGACTCGGACGGGTATAGCTGTTGTACATCGTGAAATTGGGGGTAAACATTTCGGTCACGGAGTCGATCCGCACCTTTCCGTAAGGAAGGTCCACATCAAAGACCGTATTTTCGGAATATGCTTTGTTCAGAAGGAACAAAGTCCCCTCTCGGGTCTGATCGTCAAAATATACCGCTGCATCCCCCTCGGAAATACCGCGGATCCCGGGCATCAATCCTACTGCCGGCGCGACAAAGGTTTTGGCGTCGGTCACTTCCGTTTCAAGAACATTACGACCGATCTGATCGGCATACATTCTGAATATGATCGATACCACATTATCAAAGGTGGTATTCTCCCCATTTTCATTATAATATCCAAGCAGATTATTGGCAGCAGGATGGTTGGTCAAAGGCAGATAATCTGCACTGATCACCTTCTCCTCCGCCAACACCGCATGGAAAAAGGAAGCCAGAAAAATGCCGCCGGCCATACCGGAAGTATAGGGGCTGGCGCCCAGAGGACCATATTCAGAAAGCGCGATTTTCATATCCTGTGCATACCGTTCGATCGAATTCAATTCAACTTCCAGATGCTTCTTCACTCTGTCTGCTGAAGCCAGTAAGCACTTCACGATCTGCTCATTGGTATTTCCGGAAGTGGAATAGGGGGAATAGGCAATATGGATATCAATAAAATCCGCCTTGTCACCCAGCGCTTTGAGCACATCCGCATCCCAGTTCCTGTCTCTGCACAAAGGGTGAGAAACAGGAATGCCGATCATACCGAAAGGAATATTGCGTTCCTTCAGTTCCTCTTTGGTTTCTTCAGGCATGCATTCCCATACTTCATTATAGAAGTCAATATATTCCTGGGCAGTTTTGGTCACCCTCATCCCTGCCACCAATTCCGCAGACATGCATGCCTCATTTCCAACTGTGATGCTCTCGATCTCAATTCCGCTGTCCAGACAGTAGCGAACAAAATCAGCCGCTTCCTGAGGAGTACCATTACCGGTATTGAGTTGTACAGTCAGCGCGGTACCGGTCCTGTCACACAATTCAAACCATTCGTCAGGGCCGAATGTGACCACGTATTTTTCACCGGATTTAGCAGCATAAGTAGGATAATCCTGAGAAAAGCAATCCACCTGAGGAACACGAGTGCTGACATCACCTACGCATTCATACCAATGGATATAGTCCCCTTCGATTCCTCCCGGCAAACGCACATGAGTGACACCGCTGTCACGCAATTGCTGCAGCAGCGTATCATTAAAGGTTTCCGTTGCATCATCATAAAAGCCGTAACCGCCCCCTCGGAAACTGGTGTTACCGCCGAAGATACCGCTTTTCACGGTGTTGATCGTTTCATTCCCTACCCTCACAAGGGCAGTCTGCTCACTGGTTTCATACTTCCCACCGCTCAGGTCGATCACGGTATCCGCATACGCGGGGATCATTGCTGAAACAAGCAATACGATTATCAGGCAAATTGAGATCTTTTTCATCTTTCCCATCCTTTATTACTAAACGAGTTTAAAAAACTGAACAGATGCAAGCAGATGTTGGGTTTTTAAAATCAGTTTAGTATTACTTGTCGGTAATAAAATCGATTCTGATCAGCGAAACCGGCTTTGCGGTAACGGTGAACCGGTTGCCTTCCGGCTGCTTCGCAAGTTCAATGCTCACCGGCGCTACCGCTTCGGGATTCTCCTGCGTGTTCGCCTTGGAATAGTCCGCGTTCCACAATTCCGTGACCGCGGAAACAGTCATGCTTTCAAAGGGCAGGGTCACGTCAAAAACCGTATTTTCTTCATAGGCTTTATTGAGGATGAACAGCGTACCCGTGCCCGTCTCATCATCATAGTAGACGGCGGCGTCGCCAACCGGCACATTAAGTTGTCTCGGCATAAGGCCGACCGCCTGAGCCTTGAAGGTTGCTCCACCCTCCACCGTTGTGGACAGAACTTTGCGTCCGATCTGCTCCGCGTACATGCGGTACACATGGGTCACCACGTTATCCCAGTACAGATCCTGTGCGGTGTTGGCGCCGATCAGCGTATTCAATGAGCTGCTGGAATAACAGAGCGGAAGGTAATCGGCGCTGAACACTTTCTCCTCATTCAGGATCGTATGGAAGAAGGTGGCCATATACAGCGCGCCGGCGGTACCGTAGCACATTTTATTTCCCAGCGGTCCAAACTCGGACATTTTGATGAGCGTATCGGGGGAATTGGAAGCAATCGACTTCACTTCCATCTGCAGCAGGTTCTTCACATAGACGGAACTGGCAAGCATTCCCAGATGGATTGTTTTTGCGTCAACACCATTCAGGTTCACATTGAACGGTGAGTATCCGATGTGGATATCGATGAAGTCGGCAGGTTCGGAAACACCGGCAAGGACTGTGTTATCCCATTTTCTGTGAATCGAAAGCACATGAGACCCAGGAAGGCCGATGCAGCCGAACGGGATCCCCTTTTCTTTGAGCTCCGCCTTCATGTCATCGCCCATCAGACGAAGAACTTCGTTGTAAAAGACGATATATTCATCTGGACCGCATGTAACGGAGATGCCTTCCACCCGTTCTTCCTGCATGCAGGATTCATTGCCGACCGTAATGCTTTCGATTTCCACCCCGCTGTCCAGACAATAGCGGATGTAATCCACCGCTTCCTGCGGAGTTCCCGTGCCATTGTTAAGCTGGATCGCGAGAGAAATCCCCGTTCTTTTACAGAGTTCGATCCATTCATCCGGACCGAACACAACATCATACGGTTCTCCCTCTTTACCCGAATAGGTAGGGTACCCCGTCGAAAAGGGATTCACCTGCGCCACACGGTTTTCCAGAGGTCCGACACACTCATACCAGTGGAAGTAGTCACCTTCAATTCCGCCCGGCTCGCGGATATGGGTTATTCCGCTTTCGATGATCTTCTGCAGCATACTTTCGTTGAAAACACGTTCTTCCTCATCATAGACGCCGTACCCACCGGCCCGGTAGCCGTTGTTGACACCGAAGACAGTGCTTTTTACCGTGTTGACTATTTCATCTGAGACGATAACGGAAACCACTTCCGCGTTGGTCGTATACGCCTCCGAACCGAGATCAATTTCTTCCGCGGACGCGGTAAAGACACCGCTGAAAAGCGACAAAATCAGCAACAGACAGCAAAGTTTTTTACAGATCATAGGATCACCTCCCAGGTGCTGATATAGACAGGGGCTTGTCAGCCCCATTGATTCCGATATTAATGCGTGGCTTGTCAAAGGAGGTACTGAGATACGATCATGAATGGATTTTCAGAAAAATACCGAGCGCCTGCGAAGGGATGGATCCTCGTTGCCATCCCCCGCAGGCGAAAGTGATTCAGGGATTATTCTTCGATGGTGTAAACCTGGAGGTTCTGGAAGTAGCAGGGATCGTCACCGGCAATCGCCTTCACACGGATACCAACGCCGCCAGCGGTGTAGGTATCATCGGTCATGGACATGTAGGGAACTTCCATATCGTCGATGTAAAGAACAGCAGTGTTGCCCTTCACAACGAGCTTCCAGTGCATTTCATCGGCATAAGGAGTTGCCATGGCAGAGGGAGCTTCGGGAGCAGCTTCGGTCACAGTGAGCCAGCTGTCTTCGTTGTCTTTGCCGAAGAAAGCCCAGGCAGAGTCATAACCGGCATAGTATCCGCCGAAGGTATCGATGCCGGGGGCAGGATCGGTCACACGGAACAGAATGCCGCCTTCCATGCACCACTTCATATCCATTTCCACAACATAGTCAGTCCATCCTTCATCAACACCGATAAAAGCGAAATACCAAACATCGTTGCCGTCATTTTCACAGGTAATGCCTTCTTCAGACAGGGTCCAGGTGCCGGTGAAATGCTGCCACTTTTCAGCATCATCAGCGGAGTAGGTGTACAGGTTTTCTGCCATAGCAGAGAAGCTGACAGTCAGAAGCAGAGCGGCCAGAACGAGACAAAGAATCTTTTTCATTTTTTCTCTCCTTTGATTATTCTTTAACGGACCCGAGGATTAGTCCGTTTTTAATGTATTTAGACAGGATCGGGAATACGAGCATGATCGGAATACAGGAAAGCGCAATGTAGGCGTACATGAGGCTGCGATCGCTCACCAGCATCATCTGCTCCACCTTCTGCTGGCTCTTGACATTGCTGATGGAAGAAATCTTCGCCTGAAGGAAGGTCTGCAGCGGATATAAGTCGGCATTTCGCATATACAGCATTCCGTCAAACCAGGCATTCCAATGTCCAATGATACAGAAAGTGATCAGCGTGGCAAAGCACGGCAGCGACAGGGGCACATACAATTGGGTCAGCAGTCGGAAGTCGTTGGCGCCATCGATCATACCTGCTTCGCGTATACTGGAAGGAATATTCCGAAAGAAATTCATGATGATAATCACATTCGTGATCGGGATTGCTCCCGGAATGACCAATACCCATATGCTGTTTACAAGCCCCAGTCGGGAATTGAGAATATAGCAGGGGATCAAGCCGCCGCCAAACATCATCGTGATTACCATAAAAACGACATAAAACTTACGCGCACCGAATTCCTGTTCCGAAAGTGACACAGGATAGGCCGTAACTATGGTCAGCACCATGGTGATCACCGTTCCCAGGAATACTCGCTTGACAGACACCCAGGTAGCGGTAAGCATTTTACTGTCCTGGAAAATCTCCTTGAAGGCTTCTGTGGAAAATTCCTTCGGCCATAGAGACACAAGATACTGCGAAGTCATATTTCCACTGCTGAAAGCCACCGACAGCAGATGCACGAACGGACAGATTCCAATAGCAGCCAAGAGGATCAACAGTAAACAGTTGATATAGTCAAATGCCGTCTTTCTCTGAAGACGAGGCTTATGCTGTTTCATCACATTCACCCTCCTCAGAAGATCTGATAGCCGGCATATTTCTTGGCTGCCCAATGAGACAAAACAAGCAGCACCGCGCCGACTGCCGACTTGAACAGACCAACCGCCGTTCCAAGGGAATACATTCCGCTGTTGATACCTTTTCTGTAAACATAGGTGTCGATGATTTCAACCGAGGAACGCACCGTAGCATTGTACATATTGTAGATCTGGTCAAAGCCTCCGTTCATTACTCCGCCCAGGGCCAGTATAGTTAGCATGGCCACAATGGAGCTGATCCCGGGAAGCGTCACATACCGCATTTTCTGGAACCGGCTTGCCCCGTCAATGGATGCGGCTTCATACAGAGCCGGATCGATTCCTGCCAGCGCAGCCATGATCACTACGGCATTATATCCGGCATCCTTCCAGATATTCGTCACAACCAGCATCACTCTGAACCAGGTCGGATTGGTCAGAAAAGAGATATTCTCTCCTGAAAGAGCAAAAATGACCTGATTCAAAATTCCCTCCTGGGCAACCACATCCTTGATAATGCCGGCACAGACAACCCATGAAAGAAAATTCGGAAAAATCGCCGCACCCTGTATGAGGCTTCGCATACGGGGCAGCCAGAGCTCATTGAGCATCAGTGCAAAAATAACAGAAGCTGTTTCCAGGGTAATGATCTTCAGCAGCGAAATAAACAGGGTATTCCAGATCACACTGGTAAAGTTGCTCATCTGGAACATATACTGGAACCACTTTACAGCAGCCCACGGTGAACCGAAAAATCCTTTACTTGGAACATAGTCTTCAAACGCCATGGAAATGCCAACCATTGGAACATAGTTGAACACCAACAGAATCAACAGACATGGAATCATCATAACATGCTTCTGCCAGTGTCTTTTCATATGGCGGATGACAGGACCTTGCCTCATCACATTCCATCACCTTCGTTTTCTGTTTCAGGAAGCCCTCCGGGGAAAGTCCCTTTCCCCGGAGGTAAATCTGCTTTATTTGTTTTCACTGTACCACTGGTTAACAAGCATAGTGAGATAGTCTCCTCCCTCGTCATACCACTGTTCAACAAATTCATCAAACAAAGAGATATCTTCGCCCATAATGATGCGCACGAAGGTGTTGATCTCCATCTCGTCCAGATCAGACTCGATCGCAGAGAACATGGCATCCGTAGGTCCGCGGTATTTGGTGTAAACAAAGGAATCATAGGTTTCGTTAAGAAGCTTGAAACTGCCAAACCATGTAAGGTAAGATGCCTTATACCCCGCAGGAGTGAGGGGATTGATCATCTTGGTATACGCGTTCATTTCTTCCGGATTCAGGTTGGAGGGATCATTCTTCTCAAAGGCTTCACGAATGTGAAGACCCACCCCGCAGTTTTTAAGCGGCGGATCAAAGAAGATGGGCGAATAGTATTTTAAGTCGGTGCTGTAGTATTCGTCACTCATTGCCAGCCCCCAATACCAGTCGGCCAGGCTGCCCTGCCACATCTCGTACCAGAGATTCATCGTTTTGACAACTGCTTCAGGATGCTTACAATCGGCGCTCACTGCAAGCCAGCGATAGGTCGTATTCCAGGCACGGGAGGCGACTGTATCCCCTTCGTTCAGGCAAAGGTTATTGATCACCGTCCATTCAGCATTAGGATCCGCCTTGAAATTGGAGGAGATATAGAGATTATTGTACCAGAAGGGACCGATCAGGATCCCCAGCTTGCCCTGCGCAACATAACCGCCCAGGCGGGTAATATCCTGCGCCGCAAATTCCTTATGGATCAATCCCCGGCTATACAGATCCTGTGCTGCCAGAAGCGCATCCCGGATCTCCGGCTGAACGCTTCCGTAATAGAGCTGACCGTAATCATCCTCCAGCCACAGGTCAGGATAGGCTCCGTATGCGTTCGCGATCACATCCCATGAGAAACCCAGATCTCTGGCCATTGAAATTCCCATTGTATTGTTGCGTCCGGACATATTGTTTTCAACAAATGCCTCTGCAACCGTGATCAGCTCACTGAGCGTATGCGGCACTTCCAGATTCAGCTTATCCAGCCAATCCTGACGGATGAACACCAGGGACGCTCCATCACCCACATCATTCGTGAGCGGCATACCGTAAAGCTTCCCATCAATCTTGCCGGATTCGATTCCCTCGTTATTGTTGAAGCCGAGGACCTTCTTCAGTCCTTCGGATGCATACTGCTCATAATAGGGGGTCATATCCATGAGCTTTCCTGCTTCAGACAGCTGATACATCTGTCGTTTGTTCAGCATGAACATATCCGGCAGCTTCGTATCCGTACCGATCGCCAGATCCAGCTGTGTCGAATAAGAACCTGAGTCGACCTGCCAGCTCAGATCATAATCAATGTTCAGCATCTCGGTATATTTCCGTGTGACCACATTATTGTCGATCGAATCTCCCTGAGGGAAGGTCACTCCCACGTCCACTTCATAGATCATACTCAGTGTGATCCTGTCATCATAGGGCGCAAATGCTTCATTATTGTTTTCCTCCGCGATCGCCACAGAAGATAACAATAACACTGCGGACATCATCAGGGTCATCAGGCAGTACATCTGGAACTTCCTTGCGTTTTTCATAGCAGACACTCCTTTTTTTATTCAGATCTGGGTCCTTTCCCAGAAAACAGACACATATTCTGTGCGGGAGAACAGATAAGAACCTGGCTTCGCGTTTTTCATTACTACATCGTTACAGCAATGATATTTTAATATAATCCAGGCAGAATATGCAATATCCTTGGATCAATTCAGTAGATTATGTTATTTTTTCATAAAATTATATGTTATTTTTGTCTATTTTTACTTTTCTTTATTGATAATTTCAGTATAAATGATATAATTACAATAAGTAAATTTCCTAAACCATGAAATTTATTCAATTTCCTTTATGCATACCTCTTCCCAATCATCATATTCAGGAGGAAATAAACATGTCTGATACACGCACCCGGAAAACGATCACGCTGAAAGACATCGCAAAGGAGACCGGTTTCTCCGTTACAGCCGTTTCTCATGCGTTAAACGACCGCTCCGATATTTCAGAAGCAACAAAAGCGATCATCAATGAAAGCGCTGCAAAGCTTGGTTATATTCGAAACCACGCTGCTGCAGCGCTCCAATCCGGGAAAACGCGAATCATCGCAGTGATCGTCGGTGACACATCCAACCCCTTCTTTGCTTTCATGGCCCGGATTTTGGAAAGTGAACTGCGTCAGAAGGGATACTCATCCTTCTTTATGAACACCAACGAAGATGAAGATATTGAACGGCAGTGTCTGATACTGGCTGCCCGGCAGAATGTAGACGGTATATTATGGTGCCCGGTGCAGCAGACAACCGAAAACCTTGCTTTTCTGGAAAGCACACACATCCCATTTGTCCTGATCGGTCGCCATTTCTCGCAGCACTCCACAAATTATGTAAACAGTGATGACTGTCAAGCCGGACGTCTCGCTGCAGAGCATCTCATTGATAACGGCCATTTCAACACGATCTATATTGACACTCTCATGCAGAATTCTTCCTCGACGGAACGGTATTCCGGTTTCATTTCCGCATATCGGGCATGCGGAAAACCCTTCAGAACTGAAACCGTATATTTTGACACAGAAGGCCGCTACTTTGATCAGCTGCTGCAGCCGGACGGTTCATGGCGCGCCGGAGCTATTGTAGCATACAACGATCTTATTGCCTGGGACGTTATGACAAGAAACAACATTTCTCCTCGTTCAGGAACATTTCCGCTCTCCATATTGGCTTTTGATAATCTTCATTCCTTTTTACCGCTGCCTTTCCCGCTCACTTCGGTTTCCGCATCAAAAGTGGCAATTCCCAAGCGAGCCATAGAAATACTGCTCAATCAGATTGATAACCCCGAAATACCGTATTCCCATCTGACGCTGGATGTGAAACTGATCGATCGCGGAAGCGTCATTCCGGTTCAATGAAATCATTACCAAAGATAACTTCCAGATACTGAACCCCGGATACTGAAATGCCTTACAGATGGTTTTATTTGACAAAACACCGCCTCAGGCTATATAATAGGTCCACAGTCAGGAAAAAACAGCCTGTTCAGGGTCTTTTGACGATCTCATATTATTCGGAGGTATTTTATTATGAAAATCCTGTTTTCCGCAGCGGAATGTGTTCCGTTCATTAAAACCGGCGGCCTGGCCGATGTGGTGGGGGCTCTCAGTCCCGTATTGGCAAAAAAAGGGCATGATGTGCGGGTGATGCTGCCTCTGTACAGCCAGATCCCGGATGAGTACAAGCAAAAGCTGCGCCACGAACTGGATTTTGAAGTGGACCTGGGCTGGCGCAAGCAGTATTGCGGCATCGAATCGTTCAACTACCGCGGAGTCACCTTCTATTTTATCGACAACAAATTTTATTTCGGACGCAATTATATTTACGGCATGGGCGGGGACGAGCATGAGCGCTTCGGTTTCTTCTGCCGTGCCTGCCTCAACGCCCTTCCGCTGCTTGATTTCCAGCCCGACGTGATCCACTGCCACGACTGGCAGAGCGGCATGGTGCCCGCGCTGCTGCGCATCCAGTACAGTCATCTGCCCTTCTTTGCCCCCATCCGCACCGTGTTCACCATTCACAACCTGCAGTATCAGGGCATTTTCGGCATTCGCGATGTGCAGGATATTCTGGGGCTGGGCGACAGCCTTTTCACCAATGACAAGCTGGAATGCTACGGCTGTGCCAACTATATGAAGGCAGGTCTTGTCTATGCGGACGAGATCACCACAGTGAGCCCCAGCTATTCCGAAGAGATCCAGACCGCCTATTACGGCGAGCGGCTGGATGGGCTTCTCAGAGCCCGTCAGAAAAACCTTTCCGGCATTTTGAACGGCATTGATATCACGGAATACGATCCTGCAAACGACCCGCAGATCCCCGCTGCCTATACAACCGAGGATATGAGCGGGAAAAAAGTGTGCAAGCAGGCTCTGCAGAAGGAACTGGGCCTGAAGGAAGAAGCCGACACCCCCATCATCGCGGTCATCAGCCGTCTCAATAACCAGAAGGGACTGGATCTGGTGGATTTCGTGATCGCTGACCTGATGAAGGAAAACATCCAGCTGGTGGTGCTGGGAATGGGCGACGCCCGGTATGTGAACCTGTTCTCCTGGGCCGAGCAGCAGTATCCCGGAAGAGTCGCAGCCAGGTTCCGTATGGACGCCGGTCTGGCTCACCGGGTGTATGCCGGAGCGGATCTGTTCCTGATGCCCTCTCAGTTTGAGCCCTGCGGCCTCAGTCAGCTTCTGGCTCTGCGCTATGGCACCGTGCCCGTGGTGCGCGAGACCGGCGGCCTGAGAGACACCGTGCTGAGCTATAACGATTACACCGATGCCGGAAACGGCTTCTCCTTCTTCAACTATAACGCTCATGACATGCTCTTTACTGTGCAGCGTGCCTTAAGCTATTACCGCGATCACCGTGATGTGTGGGAAAAGCTGCAAAATCGCGGCATGACCGGCGATTACAGCTGGGCTCACAGCGCCGACACCTATCTTGAACTGTATAAAAAGCTGCTCGATGCCTATGCCCCCAAAGCGGGATCCAAACCGGAAAAAGCTGAAGCGGGCGCTGAAGAAAAACCGGCTGAAGCAGCAAAGAAGGAGTCACAGCCGAAAGAACCGGTAAAGGCCGCAAAGCCTTCCCGCAGAAAGACCAGTCCGCTCAAGGACGGCATTCTCACTGACCCGGAAACCAAGAAGAAAACCGTGAAAAAAACGCTGAAAAGCTGATCCCGCCGGGTGGCCGGGGCCCCGTTCGCGGGGGCCCGTTTTTTACATCTTCCCGCTCATGACAGGGAAAGAAAAACAGAATATCATCAGCTCAAACCCACGGCAAAACGAATCGGACCAGGAAAGGATGTATCACATGGAACGGAAAAGAACGCTGCTGTTTACCGCCCTTTTACTGCTTTTCTGTCTTTCCTTTGCCGCGGCAGAGGAAAGCCCGCTTCCTCCGGAAGGATTTAACCGCCTCACGCTTTACTGGCAGGGAGACGCTGACCTGTTCACCAGCGACGTGTGGGCATGGTATCCCGGCAAGGACGGAAAAGGCTACCTGTTTGAAGAATGCGATTACGGTTTCCGATGCGTGCTGACCGTTCCAAAGGAAGAAAAGGAGGTAGGCTTTATCGTGCGTCTCAATTGTTCCGAGCCGGGAGGCTCTTCCTGGGGCACTGCCGATAAGGACTTTGCCGACGATCGCTTTGCTCAGATCACCTCGGAAAACACCGAAGTGTATCTCCGCAGCGGAGACGGACGGCAGTTCAGCAGCGATAACGGCGGAAAAACGCTTTCCGAAATACGCGTTTTCAAGATGGCCGCCATGATCTCCAAAACACAGATGCGTTACACGATCGCCCCGGCTATGCGCATTGAAAGCCCGGATCAGGTGCATGTGCGGGATGCTTCCGGCCGGGAGATTCCGATAGAAAAGATCAACTCCCTGGGCAACAAGGTGATCACCGGGGTGATCACCTTGAGTGAAAAAATGGATATCCGCTCCGGCTACACCCTTGATATCGAAGGCTATGGCGAAAAGCCCGTGATCCCCACCGAGATCTTTGACAGCGCTGACTTTATTGAAAATAACACCTACGACGGAGACGACCTGGGCGCTGTGATCACAGAAAGCGGCACCCGCTTCAAGGTTTGGGCTCCCACTGCCTCCCGGGTGGTGCTGAACCTGTTTGAAAAGGGCGACGGCTGCGACGCCTATCAAAGCATCGACATGGAATATGCCGAGCATGGCGTGTGGTTTGCAGAAGCCCCCTGCGGACACGGAACCTACTACACCTACTCCGTTACCACCTCGCTCGGAACACAGGAAGCGGTAGATCCCTATGCCCGCTCCGCCGGTGTGAACGGCAGCCGCGGAATGGTGCTGGATGAATCCCTCGCGCGGCCGGAGGGCTGGGAGCAGGATAACTGGACCAGCGGCATTTTATCCTACGAGGATGCCGTGATCTGGGAAGCACACACGAGAGATTTTTCCGTGGCGCTCCCCTCCTCCCGTTATCCCGGAAAATATCTGGCCTTCACCGAGACCGGCCTCACCAACGCGGCGGGCATTCCCGTTGGGCTCGATCATCTGAAGGAGCTGGGCATCACCCACATCCATCTGCAGCCGGTTTTTGATTTTTCCTCGGTAAACGAAGCACAGCCCGACAGCGGCTACAACTGGGGTTATGATCCCCAAAACTACAATGTGCCAGAAGGCAGCTATTCCACCGATCCCTATGACGGCGCTGTGCGTGTAAAGGAACTGCGTGAAGCCGTATTGAGCCTGCACCGCAGCGGTATTGGCGTGATCATGGACATGGTATATAACCACACAGCCGATGCCAATTCCAACCTGAACCGCATCGTTCCCTATTACTATTATCGTTACACCCCCACCGGTGACAACAGCAACGGCTCCGGCTGCGGAAATGAGACCGCATCTGAGCGAAAGATGATGCGAAAATTCATGGTGGATTCCGTTACCTGGTGGTCAAAATACTATCACATGGACGGCTTCCGCTTTGACCTGATGGCCCTGCACGATGTGGAAACGATGAGCCTGATCGAAAGCACCCTGCACGCCAGCGACCCTGATTGCATCCTCTACGGCGAGGGGTGGACCGGCGGCACCTCCGCACTGAAGGACACCTTGCAGACCACCCAGAAAAACATCTCCAGGATCCGGGCGAGCGAAGGCGCGGCCGGAGGGATCGCCGTGTTCAACGATGCCATCCGGGACGGCTTGAAGGGTTCGGTGTTTACCGCGAAGGAAACCGGCTATGTCAGCGGCACTGCCACCAAGGGCAATGCCTATAAGGTGATCTTCGGCCTCACCGGAGGACAAAAAAACAGCCTGGTCAACTGGAGCGCCAATGACCGCGGCGTGATCAACTATATGGGCTGCCATGATAATCTGACGCTGTGGGACAAGCTGGCCATTTCCTGCCCGGATGCCGCCGAAGAAGAACATGTGCAAATGCAGAAGCTGGGAGCCGCTGCCCTGTTCCTTTCCCGGGGCACTCCCTTCATGCTGGCAGGAGAAGAAATGCTGCGCAGCAAGCAGGGCAACGAAAACAGCTACAACGCTTCAGACGAAGTGAACCGGATCGACTGGGAAAAGCTCGTTCCCGACAGTGCGGAGCAGGATATGACGCTTTATTACGCCGATCTGATCCGTCTGCGCAGGGAATGCAGCTTCATCACCCGGGATGAAGTTACCTGTGACATTCTTCAGGGCAACGCAATCGGCATCACCTGGACCGGTGACAACGGCATCGAAGCCTATGGGGTTTTGAACCCCAAGGCCGGTTCCTTCACCTGCATCCTTCCGGAGGGCAGCTTCACCTACCTTCGGGGCGGAGAAGGCACCGTAAGCGGCGCAGTCACAGTGAAAGGCCCCGACTGGATTTTGCTAATGAAAAATTGACCTTCTGTACATTACAAATCCAAAGTCATCAAATTAACATATAATACGAAGAAGGAAGTCCTAATATGAAGAAAATGTTCATTTTTCTTGCTATGGTCTGCCTATTCTGTACAAATGCATACGCAGACCAAGCAGATGACCTTATTGCAACACTGAACGTTTCTGATAAAGCATCTGTCTTTATTGCCTTTCATCGTATTCACTATATGGATGAAAAAATAAGTTGATACTATTCTGATTAATTCATTATTCCGGAGGCATTGCTATGAACCTGTCACTGTCATTTTCCGTGGTTTTTCCTCTGTGCGTCTATATCCTGCTGGGCATTCTGGCAGGGAAAATGCACATTCTTGAGGATAAAACGATCTCTCAGGTCAATAAGCTGATCTTCAAGCTGCTCTTTCCCGTTGTGATGTTTGACAACATCGTCGGTGCCGGGGATGCGCTGCGCACAGGAGACCTTTCCATCGTGCTGTTCTTCGCGCTGGTCGTGCTGGCGGCCTTCCTGCTGCTGATGATCCTGGTGCCGCTGTTTATTCATTCCCGCCCGCGGCAGGGCAGCTTCATTCAGGGCAGCTTCCGGGCCAATTCCATCCTGTTTGCAATGCCTGTAGTCACCACGCTCTGCGGCAAGGAAAACATTGGTATCGCATCGGTTTGCCTGGCAGTGATCGTTCCAATTTATAATGTGCTCAGCGTGATCTGCCTTGAGACCCGGCGCGGCGGTAAGATCAACTTTCTCAGTATTCTCAAGGGCATTGCCACCAATCCCCTCATTTTAGGAGCCGCAGCCGGCATCCTGTTTGTGCTTACCGGGCTTCAGCTTCCGGAATTGCTGCTTACCCCCATCAATGCCCTTTCCTCCATCGTGACTCCGCTGGCCCTGATCGTTCTGGGCGCAGGCTTGCGTTTCACCGGCATCCGTAAGGATCTGCTCCCCCTGTCCGCCGTCGCACTGATCAAGCTGGTGCTGATTCCCGGCATCGTGATATTTGGCGGCATTCTGCTGGGCTACAGGGGTGTGGCTCTGGCCAGCCTGCTTTCTCTCAGCTGTGTGCCCACCGCCGTGGCCTCCTATCCCATGGCCGAACAAATGGGCGGAGACGGCCCCTTTGCCGGGGAGATCGTGGCCTTTACCACCGTGTTTTCCATGTTCACCGTGTTTTTGTGGGTCACGGCGCTCAGCTTCCTGCAGATGATCTGACTTTTTGCTCGATCCCGTTTCCTATTCTTCTTTTTCCTTTTTCCTCTGGGCCCGCATCCCGGAACCGTTCGAAACGGAGGTTATCACTTATGCGTGAATCTGGAGAAATGTATCTTGAAACGATCCTGACCCTGATCAGCGAAGGCAAACGTGTGCGCGCCATTGACATTGCAGAAGAAATGAAGCTTTCCAAAGCCTCCGTCAGCCGTGCGCTGGCTCATCTGCGGTTGGAGAACTGCATCACCGTGCAGCCCGACGGCGGCATTGCCTTCACCGATACCGGATATGCCATAGCAAGCAAGATCTATGAAAGACATCATGTGCTCACCAAACTGCTCATTTCGCTGGGCGTTTCGCCCGACACAGCAGTAAAGGATGCCTGTAAGATTGAGCATGACATCAGCGACGAATCCTTTGCACGCATCAAGGAGCATTTGAACGGAAAAAGAACTGAAAACGAAAGCGCCCTCCTGTAATATGCGGATCCCACCTTTTTCAGTGGAATGGGGCATGTATCCTGATTCGTTTTCAGGCTTCCTTCTTTAATGCAAAAGACCCGCGGAGCATTCCGCGGGTCTTTTGCATTAATATAGATTACTTGCTGTACTTTTCGCGCTTCACATAGGGGGTGTGCAGCGGTTCATGCGCCTTATGGCTGTTGGGTTCGCCCAGGAACTCGGCATACAGCTTCTGAACCTTGGGATTCTCATGGCTCTTCCGGAGGGCCTTGCCGGCATCCTCATTATAGAGAGCCTTGGCGCGTTCCGCTTTAGGATCGCATTCCATGCGCTGAGCGGCACTCACGATCGGCTGTCCGCCGCCGTTCACGCAGCCGCCGGGGCAGCCCATGATCTCGATGAAGGTGTACTGCTTTTCACCGGCCTTGACCATATCCAGCAGCTTTGCAGCCGCGGAGGTAGAGCTGGCAACAGCAACGCTCACAGGCAGGTCGCCCACCTGAACCGTGGCTTCCTTGATGCCGTCAATGCCGCGCACCGCGGTCAGATCGATATTTTCCAGTTCAGAACCGGTGATCAGCTTATAGGCAGTACGCAGAGCCGCTTCCATCACGCCGCCGGTGGCGCCGAAAATGACGCTCGCGCCGGTGCTTTCGCCCAGCAGGTCATCAAATTCCTCATCCGGCAGAGCCTTGAAATCAATACCGGCTTCCTTGATCATGCGGGCCAGCTCACGGGTGGTGATGACGGCATCCACATCCTGCATACCATCGTGACCCAGCTCGGGACGGATCGCTTCAAACTTCTTAGCCGTGCAGGGCATCACGGAGACCACCGCGATGGTCTTGGGATCGATACCCATCTTTTCGGCATAATAGCTCTTGATGAGAGCGCCTTCCATCTCGTGAGGAGATTTGCAGGAAGACAGGTTGGGAATGAACTCGGGATAGTAGGTCTCGCAGAACTTGATCCATCCGGGAGAGCAGCTGGTGATCATGGGCAGCACGCCGCCGTTCTTTACACGGTCAACCAGTTCGGTGCCTTCTTCCATGATGGTCACATCAGCGGCAAAGTCGGTGTCGAACACCTTGTCAAAGCCCAGACGGCGCAGCGCGGCAGCCATCTTGCCGGTCACAGAGGTGCCCATGGGATAGCCAAACTCCTCGCCCAGAGCGGCACGCACAGCGGGAGCGGGCTGCACCACCACGTGCTTCGCGGGGTCAGCCAGCAGCTGCCACACGTTATGCGTGGAATCCTTCTCGTAAAGAGCACCAACGGGGCAGGCATTGATGCACTGTCCGCAGTTGATGCAGGCCATATCCGCCAGCTTCAGGTTCCAGGGGGATTCGATGGCCGTGGCGAAGCCGCGATTGACAGCTCCGATCACGCCGATACCCTGCACCTTTTCACAGGCAGCCACACAGCGGCGGCACAGGATGCACTTGTTGTTGTCGCGCACGATAGAGGGAGACACATCGTCGATCGCGTACTTGTTCTGCTTACCGGCAAAACGGTCGCCATCCTCCACGCCCAGGTCGCGGCACAGCTGCTGCAGTTCGCAGTTGGTGGAACGCACGCAGGTGAGGCATTTCTTTTCGTGAGCGGAAAGCACCAGTTCCAGAATGGTGCGGCGATATTCGCGGATCTCGGGGGTGTTGGTCTGCACCTTCATGCCTTCGGAAACAGGCAGCACGCAGGCAGCCTGCAGGGCACGCGCGCCGGTGGAAACAACGCACATACGGCAGGCGCCGATGGCATTGATATCTTTCAGATAGCACAGGGTGGGAATGTTGATCCCGGCCTTTTTCGCGGCTTCCAGCACGGTAGTACCGGCAGGTACTTCCACCTGAACGCCGTCAATGGTAAGATGAACGAGATTTTCCATTTGTTTTTCCTCCATATCTTAACGTCCGGCTCAGATCTTGACGATAGCACCGAAGCGGCACTTCTCAATGCAGGTTCCGCACTTGACGCACTTCTTGGGGTCGATCTTATGCTGCTGCTTCAGTTCGCCGGTGATGGCATCGGCAGGGCAATTGCGGGCGCACAGCGTGCAGCCGCGGCACTTGTCGGTGATCTCATAGCGGAGCAGCGCCTGGCAATGATGCGCGGGGCAGCGCTTTTCTTTGATATGGGCTTCATATTCATCACGGAAGAAACGCAGCGTGGAAAGCACGGGGTTGGGAGCCGTCTGTCCCAGGCCGCACAGAGCGGTGGCCTTGATCGCCTTGGCCAGGCTCTCCAGCTTCTCGATGTCGCCTTCCTCGCCCTTGCCGTTCACGATCCTCTCCAGGATCTCCAGCATACGGCGGGTACCGATACGGCAGGGAGCGCATTTTCCGCAGCTCTCATCGACGGTGAAGTCGAGGAAGAAGCGGGCAATATCCACCATGCAGTTGTCTTCATCCATGACGATCATACCGCCGGAACCCATCATGGAGCCGGCAGCGATCAGGTTATCATAATCCACGGGGGTATCGAGCAGCTCGGCAGGAAGCCATCCGCCGGAAGGACCGCCAGTCTGCACAGCCTTGAATTTCTTGCCGCCCGGGCAGCCGCCGCCGATATCATAAATGATGGTGCGCAGCGGGGTACCCATTTCCACTTCCACCAGACCGGTATTGTTGATCTTTCCGCCCAGAGCGAACACTTTGGTGCCCTTGCTCTTTTCGGTGCCCATGGAAGCAAACCACTTGGCGCCGTTCAAAATGATCTGGGGAATGTTGGCGAAGGTCTCAACGTTGTTGATGTTGGTGGGTTTGGCAAACAGGCCCTGATTGGCAGGGAACGGGGGCTTGGGCTTGGGCTCGCCGCGGCCTCCCTCAATGGAGTGCATCAGAGCGGTTTCTTCGCCGCAGACGAAGGCGCCGGCGCCCAAACGGATCGCGATATCAAAGTTGAAGCCCGTGCCAAAGATATTGTCACCGAGCAGGCCGTATTCCTTGGCCTGGCTGATGGCGATCTCCAGACGCTTCACCGCGATGGGGTATTCGGCACGCACGTAGATGTAGCCCTGATGAGCACCGATGGCATAGCCGCCGATGGTCATGGCTTCCAGCACGGCATGGGGGTCGCCTTCCAACACGGAACGATCCATGAAAGCACCGGGATCGCCTTCATCGGCGTTGCACACCATGTACTTTTCTTCGCTCTGGGAAGCATAGGCGAACTTCCACTTCAGGCCGGTGGGGAAACCGGCGCCACCGCGTCCACGAAGACCGGAATCCAGCACTTCCTGGATCACTTCCTCACGGGTCATGGTGGTGAGCGCCTTTTCCAGCGCCTTGTAGCCGTCAAAGGCCAGGTATTCATCAATGTTTTCAGGGTCGATCACGCCGCAGTTGCGCAGCGCGATACGATGCTGATGCTTATAGAAGGTGATATCCTTAAGAGCCTTGGTAGTATCCTGCTCATGAGTCACATGATCGGCATACACCAGATGCTGCACCTTGCGGCCCTTGAGAAGATGCTCGGAAACGATCTCATCCACATCCTCCACCTTGAGGCGGGAATAGAAGGTGCCCTCGGGATACACGATTACGACAGGGCCGGCTTCGCAAAGACCGAAGCAGCCGGTGCGGATGACCTTGACTTCCTTATCCAGGCCGGCCTCTTTGATCTTCTGTTCAAACCGTTCGATGATCTGCGCAGAGCCGTTCGCAGTACAGCCGGTACCGCCACAGCAGAGCACATGAGCGCGATAGATATCCATTCGCAATTCCTCCGTTTCAGTGGAAATTATTCTTCATTCCGGGACTTATTCTTCAACAGCGCCGATGGTATACTCTGCCACGGGACGGCCGTTCACCACATGCTCAGCCACCACGCGGGCTACCTTTTCAGCAGTCATGTGAACATAGGTCACCTTTTCCTGCCCGGGCATATACACATCCACCATGGGTTCCAGACGGCACATGCCTACGCAGCCGGTCTGCGAAACGGTCACATTCTTCAGCTCACGCTTGCCGATCTCGTCCATAAAAGCAAGCATGACGGGACGGGCACCGGCGGCGATGCCGCAGGTTGCCATGCCGACGACCACGCGCACAGCCTGATCTTCATCTTCCTTGCGAAGGTTGATGCGTTCCAAGGTCTTCTTGCGGATGGCTTCCAGTTCAGCCAGAGACTTCATAGAATTACACCTCCAAAAATCGGTTCAATTTCTTCTTTCATGGATTCAAGCATCCATGCCGTGATCTCAGGTTCGTTGAGGGACACTTCATTTCCCAGAGCCTGCCTTATTTCCCGGGTATCAAACTCCATGCTTCCCGCAGGCGATGAGCATTCCAACCTGAAATCGGGCCGTTCAGGATTGGCCGTGATCAGCGACACCATCGTTCCCGGCACATCCCCCAGGGGAAGACAGTCGATATGATTGGTATGCAGCACGGCTCTCAGCTCGGTTCCCTCTCCCTCCCGGGAGGAAAGCACCACATCTCCCCCGGCCAGGCGGGCATTCTGGATCATCAGCGGGATCCCGAGCCCCACCTTGCGGGTGGTGCGGGAGGTCGTAAAGGGGCTGCTCACCTTCGCAAGCATCTCCTCACTCATGCCGCAGCCGTCATCCCGGATCAGGAGGGTGAGCACATGATCAGAAGAGAGCATGAGCCCCACCGTAACCAGTTTGGCCCCGGCACGCACGCTGTTTTCCGCCAGATCCAGAATATGCAGCGACAGGTCACGCATGGCTTATTCCTTATACTTGGCGAGGATCTCAGGTATCATATCGGGAGTGAGACGGCCATAGGTGGTATCATCAATGGTCATAACAGGAGCCAGACCGCATGCACCCAGGCAGCGGGTGGCCTTCAGGGTGAAAAGTCCGTCCTCTGTTGTGCCGCCTACGGGGATCTTCAGTTCTTCGCTCAGTTTATCCAGCACCTTCTGGGAGCCCTTCACATAGCAGGCAGTGCCCAGACACACAGAGATCGTGTGCTTTCCGGCAGGACGCAGGGAGAACTGGGCATAGAAGGTGGCCACACCGTACACCTCGCTCAGCGTGGTGTGGAGGCCTTCTGCAATGATCTTCTGCACATCCATCGGGACGCAGCCGAAGATATTCTGGGCTCTCTGCAGCACAGGCATAAGGGCACCGGGCTGATCCTTCAGCTCTTCGATGGCAGCATACAGCTGCTCATACAATTCTTTGTTGTCAGGCATGATCGGATATGTCCTCCTTCAGGTTATCTATTGTCAAGCAACGCTTAACACATCGTTTTTTATCATAACACATTTTCTGTCATTTTGCAATTCCGGATACCAGTAAAAAACTGCCGCGACAGCGCTAACTGAACCCAATACACGCTGCCGCAGCAAAATGCGGAACTACAATCCGCGTTTCTTTTTTTCCTCTGGTCTTCCCGTCATCTGCTTTCTGGATTTGGTACGGAACCACAGCACCACGCTCTGCAGCATGATGAACAATCCCAGCATCGCACCCGTCGCCAGATCCTGCCAGTAGGATTCCTGCAGCGGGCTCAGTGCGACGATCTTCTGGATCGAAGCC
This sequence comes from Clostridia bacterium, assembly GCA_045617125.1. Classification (GTDB taxonomy): domain Bacteria; phylum Bacillota; class Clostridia; order Christensenellales; family Aristaeellaceae; genus ZC3RG03. The sequence continues at coordinate 24,378 of JAZLIA010000079.1, forward strand.
AGGATCATCACTCCAAAGAAGGTGCCGATCACGTTTCCAACGCCACCGGTCAAAAGCGTGCCGCCAATAATGGAAGCGGCAATGGCATCCATCTCACTGCGCACTGCAACGCTCGCATTGCCTGCAGGCTTATGCATCAGGAACACAAACCCCGCAAGACCGCTGAGAAGCCCGCTGATCACGTAAGTCAGAAAAACGGTGCGCTTCACGTTGATCCCCAGCATCAGCGCGCTCTGCCGGCTTCCACCAAGAGCATAGATATTTCGTCCGAGACGGGTAAAACGAAGCATCAGACACGCCAGGATCAGCACCGCCAGCGCCGTGAGAACACCGGGCTCCACCTTAGCCGGGATCCATTTTCCTTTGTTGTTCATGTATCCCAGCGCTTCAATCACGATCTTCTGAGAGAAAGCCGAGAAACCCTCATGCACCACCTTTACCGGCTCCACCGAAAGGATCGTGGTAAGCCCGCGGGAGAGGAACATGCCGGCAAGGGTCACGATAAAGGGCTGGATCTCCAGAAAGCTGATCAGTGCGCCCATCACCAATCCAAAGGCAAGGCCAATGCCCAGCGCCAGCAGCAGCGTTTCAAACGCGCTGTGCTCTGCATTCAAAAACAGGGCGCAGGACATGCAGGTGAGGCTGATCACACCGCCCACACTGATGTTGATGCCGCCGCCGATCATGACGATCGTCATACCCACAGAAATAATGATCAGCGCGGCATTGTCATTCAGAATATCCAGGATCTGCTGAAACCGGAGGAAGCCGCCTCCCATCGTGAGCATCGCGGTGCCGTAGATGAGCACAAAGATGCAGATGGTGACCGTCATCAGCAGCTGGGCCGCAGTCAGAGGCTCATGTTTTTTTCTGAAAGAAGAAGGTTCTGTGCTGGTCATATCAGCTCACCGCCTTTCCTTCACGGCCTGCAGGCGCGAAAGCCTGCTTCAGCCTTCTGACAGCCAGGGACAGCTCCCGCTTCACCACAGGAGAACCGGCCACCACGATCACGATGATCACAATCGCCTTATACGCCTTGATATTCACGGGAGACACATTCATGGCATACAGGGTGGTGGTGAGCATCTGAATGATGTATGCGCCGATCACAGAACCGGTGAGGCGGAACCGTCCTCCGCCAAGATTGTTGCCGCCAATGGCAACAGCCAGAATCGCGTCCATCTCGATATCAATGAGCAGGGTCTTGTGATTTACCAAACTCATCCGGCAAACACCGATCATGCCGGCCACCGCCACACAGGCCCCCAGAATGATGAAGCTGAGAAGCTTGATCAGGGTCGGGTCGATGCCGTTCAGGCGCGCCGCACTCTGATTGATGCCGACCGACTGGGTATACAGGCCAAGCGTGGTAAAGCGGAACACCAGGGTCAGGATAAGTCCCACCGCCAGCACTGCGAAGATCGGCGTCGGCACCGGGATGCCCGGGATCGTCATACCCATGGCGCTGATGATCGGGCTGAAGATCTGGGGCGTGGCGTTGCCGCCGTTCACCATATAGGCAATGGAACGGCCGCAGGAAAACAGGATCAGTGTCGCGATCATGGGCTGAATGCCGAAAACAGACACGAGCGTGCCGTTGAAAGCCATAAACAGCATCGTTGCCAGGATGGACACAACGATACCCAGGATCACGGTAGCAAAAGTGATCTCCGGAAAGGCCTTTAATATCAACACGAAAAACGCACCGGAGATCGCGCCAACAGAGCCAACGGAAATATCCTGCCCGCCACAGGCAGCCGTTACCAGCGTCATCCCCATCGCAATGATCGCCAGCTCACTGGCCGAATCGATGATGGAAATCAGGTTGCCGGCCAGAACCGCATTTCCCTCGTTATTGACCTTCATGGTGATGTTGAAAAAGCCGGGATCGCGGATCAGGTTGAACAAAAGGAGGATCCCCAGAGCAATCAGCGGGATCAAAAGCTGGGAAAGCGCATTTTTTAGCTCGTTTTTCCTTCCTCCGTTACACATTTTGCTGCTCACCTCCCGCAATGGTTTTCATCACACAGGCCTGCGTAAGTTCATCCCCGGTCAGTTCGCCCACGATGTTCCGGTCGCGCATCACGATGAGGCGCGAGCAGGTACGCAGCATCTCCTCGATCTCGGATGAAATGAAGGTGATGCTCATGCCTTCCCCGGCCAGTCGAAGCACCAGCTTCTGGATCTCCAGCTTCGTTGACACATCAATGCCGCGGGTAGGCTCATCCAGGATCAGATATTCCGGGTGAGTCAGCATCCAGCGGGCCAGGATCACCTTCTGCTGATTGCCGCCGGACAAGCTCCCGACCGGCGTTTCCCTGCTTGCAGTTTTGATCTTCAGGGCGTCAATATATTCATCGGCAAACTTTTCCTGTTCCGCGCGGCTCATGGGCCGGAAAAAGCCTCGCATCACCTGCAGGGCCAGAATGATGTTTTCACGCACGCTCAGGTCCGCAATGATGCCATCCCGTTTCCGGTCCTCCGGCAGATAACCGACGCCTTGCTTCATGGCTTCATAAGGCCGGGTAATCTTTACCTGCCTGCCTTTTACCGCAACGCGGCCGCCGGTGACCCGGTCAGCCCCGAAAATCGCACGAACGCTTTCCGAGCGTCCGGAGCCCAGCAGGCCGGTAAAGCCGTTCACCTCGCCCTTCCTGATGTTGAAATCAAAAGCCCGGCTCTCAGAGGAGGACAATCCCTCAGCCTGATAGATCACTTCCTCCTGCGCCGTGTTTTTCTCGTTCATCACATTCAGATCGGAAAGGTCGGAAAGATCCTTTCCCATCATGCGGGCAACCAGTTCCTCCCGCGGAAGGTCGGAAACCGGATATTCTCCCACCAGTTCACCGTTGCGCAGCACGGTGATACGGTCACTGATCTCATAAACCTGATCCAGAAAATGCGTGACAAAAATGATGCCCACACCGCGTTTTTTCAGATCCCGCATCAGGGAGAAGAGCATTTGAACCTCTTTTTCATCAAGCGAGGAGGTTGGTTCATCCAGAATGAGCACCTTGCATTTCATATCCACCGCACGGGCAATGGCCACCATCTGCTGCACCGCCAGCGAGCAGCCGGACAGCTCCTGCTTTGCCCGGGCAGGGATTCCCAGCTCCTTCAATATCCGGTCGGCCTCCCGATAATAACGGGACCACGGAACCAGCGGTTCCCTGGTGCGGCCGATAAACATGTTTTCAGCCACCGTGATATTCGGGCAGAGGGTGATCTCCTGGTACACCGTGCTGATACCGGCAGCCTGTGCCTCCTTCGGTGAACGGATCTGCACATTGATATCGTTCCCGTCAAGGCAAACCGTGCCCTCGTCGCGTGAATGCACCCCGGTCAGCACCTTGATCAGGGTGGACTTTCCGGCGCCGTTCTCCCCCATCAAGGCATGCACTTCCCCCTTGCGAAGCGTAAAATCCACCTTGCTCAGTGCTTTTACGCCGGGAAACTCCTTCGAGATCCCCCTCATTGCAAGGACCACATCCTTTTCCAACACGATCACTCCTTTCCTGCCCCCGGAAGAAGCTTAAAAGCAGCATCCCTTTGCTTCTTACCGAAAGAGGGGCGATGTGAACGCGCGCATACCCGTTTGTTCACATCGCGCCGTATGATACCTTTGTTACAGGGAAAGATCAGGCACCCAGACCGTAGGCTTCCACATCCGCCTCAGTGATGGTGGTGGCGTCAAAGCCGACTTCTTCATTGATGATGATGTTGCTGTCAGCGGGGATCTCCATCTCGCCCTTGATCAGCTTGTCGATCACGCCAGCCTGGAAAGGAGAGCACTGGCCATCATAGTTCCAGTTGCCGGCCAGCAGTTCGCGAAGAGCCCACTTGTTGCAGTCAAAGCCCATGATGATAACGTCGCCCTTCACACCGTGGGTGATGCCGGCAGCTTCCAGAGCAGCAACAACGCCGCGGGCCATGCCGTCATTCTCAGCATACACGATGTTGAACTTTTCACCGGCGTTGATGGCCGCTTCAGCGATCTTGCGGGCTTCGTTCTCGTCCCAGTTGTCGCCGCCGGTGCCTTCGCGCACGATGGTCCAGTTGGCTTCAGCATCGCACTTGGCAGTCAGCGCGCCGGAACGGCCCAGCTGAGCAGCGGAACCGAGCTGGCCCTGGATGTGCAGCACGTTGTACTCGGGCAGGTTCAGGCTTTCCAGCCAGGCAACAGCCGTCTCGCCTTCCTTCGCCATATCAGAAATGACAGCGGCGGTGTACAGGGAAGGATCACAGTCGATCAGACGGTCAAACAGATACACGGCAATGCCGGCTTCCTGAGCTTCCTTCAATGCCTCGTCCCAGCCGGTGGTCTCAGCGGCGGAAACAAGAATCACATCCACATCAGCAGTGATCAGGGAGCGGAAGGCTTCCAGCTGCTTATCGGCAGTAGGCGCAGTCACGAAGGTGGCGTCATAGCCGTTCTCTTTTGTGAAAACGTTCTGCAGATCCTTCACGTTGGCCTCACGGTAACCGGATTCAGCAGGATCCAGGTTGATGATGCCGATCTTTACATCCTCTGCCAGTGCGGCAGTGGAGCACAGAAGCATCGCCAGTACCAAAAACAGAGCAAGGATTTTCTTCATAATGAGTATCCCCCTTTTCAATTTTTGAAAGCCTGATCCATTCAAGGCTCTCATTTAAGTAAATCATAACACAGCCGCGTCACAAAAACAACCAGGAATTTCCATTGTTATGTATATTTTCAGTATTTTTTCAATATTCACCGTAGATCGCCCGGAACCGGGAGGGCGTACACCCGTGCATATTCCGGAAAATACGGTTGAACGTGGCCACCGAGCCAAACCCCGCTTCCCCGGCCACCGAGCTGACCGGCTTATCGGTGTTGATAAGCATATAATCCGCCACGCTGATCCGCTTGCGGTTCAGATATTCCACAAAGGTGCAGCCGGTGTAACCGTTGAACATACGGGAAAAATAATACTTGGAAAAGCCGGAAAACTCAGCCACCTGTTCCAGGGTGAGATTCTCCTTGTAGTTCTGGTCAATATACGTCATCACGCTGTTCATCAGCTCCGGCGCTGCGGAACGGCCAGGCTGGGGACGTTCCGCCCGTTCATTGTGCGTGAAGTGCTTTCCAAGCAGTACGAAGATCCTGAAAAAGCAGGAATAGCATTCGGTGTTCCACAGGGGCGCCCGGGCATGATAGATCTCCAGCGTCTCCATCAGGATCTCGGATATCTGCTTTTGCAGTTCCGGCTCAGAGCACAGATACACCGGTTCTCTCAGCCATTCCAGCGTTTCCTGCGCGTCCCGCATGCTGATGAACGGATCAGGTTCAAACAAAAACAGATAACGGTAGCTGTTTTCCGGAATGGTCATCGCATGGCGGCATTCGGGAGGCAGGATCAGGATTTGCCCTTCGCTTACATGATATACATGCCCATCGGTCATGTAGATGATCTCTCCCCGGGTACACAGCAGTATTTCCACTGCGCTATGCCAGTGGTCCGCATAGTAATACGCGTCAGCCGAAGGCCAGATACGTACCGAAGAATGCATGGGATAGGTTATATATTCCTGCGTTCCCTGCAGAATGCGGAAACCGTCCGGAAAACGTTTGTTCCCATTCTCACTGTCATTTTTCAATGCCATACGCGTTTCTCATCCCTTCACAGAACCCAGAGCCATACCGGTCACAAAATACTTCTGCAGGAAAGGATACACCACCATAATGGGCAATGCCGAGATCACGGTGATGGCACAGCGGATGGTGACAGGCGTAGTCTGCGTGGTGGTCGCCAAAGCGTCCGAAGTGGATTTGGCTGCATTTGCGCTGGCCTGAGTAGTCGCCAGTTTCATTTTCAGCAGATACTGCAATGTGTACAGGTTCTTTTTGCTTCCGTTGTAAAGATAGGTGTCAAACCAGGAGTTCCAGCTGCCCACGGCCACGAACAGGGCCACCGTGGCAAGTACAGGAGTGCACAGGGGCAATATCACCTGGAAAAACGCTCTGATGTCACCAGCGCCGTCAATGTGGGCGCTTTCCACCAGCGCTTCAGGAAGACCGGCGATATAGGTGCGGATCACGATCATATTGAAACAGGAAAAGCAGCTGGGAATAATGTACACCCAATAGGTCTTCTGCAGATGCAGCGTCTGTGTGATCAGTAGATAATTGGGGATCAGACCGGCGTTCACATACATGGTAAGCACCATGACGAGGGTGATGCCCCTGCGCAGCACATATTCTTTCCGGCTCAGCGCAAAGGAAAGCATACTGGTCAGAAACAGATTGAGCAGGGTGATGATCACGGTCTTGCTCACCGAAATAAAGAATGCCTGATAGGTATTGCTGTCGGTAAGCAGGGAGGCATAAGCCTTGGTGCTGAACACCCGGGGCCACACCGTGATGCCGCCTCTGAGCGCATCGGTGCCGTCATTGAAGGAAATCGCAAGGGTATTGATCACCGGGTACAGGGTAATAACCACCAGAATAGCCAGAATAAGTGTATTCACGACAGGGAAAACGATATCCCTTCTCCGTGCTTTTTTTCTTTTTGTGACTGTTACAGTAGACACAGGATATCCCTCCCTCTCATATCAATGTATCTTCGTCCAATTTTCTTGAAATGAAATTGGCGCTGAACAGCAGAATGATCGCGACCACGCTCTTGAACATACCGGCAGCGGTGGCGTAGCTGTATTTCTGCTTGGAAATTCCGTATTTCATCACGAAAACATCAATGGTTTCGGAGAATTCCTCCACCAGGCTGTTTCCCATCAGATACTGGATCTCGAAACCGGCTTCCATCAGGTGGCCGATATTCATGATGAGCAGTATTACAAAGGTGGATTTGATACCGGGCAGGGTAACATGAAGGATCTTGCTGAGCCTTCCGGCGCCGTCAATGGACGCCGCTTCATACAGGCAGGGGTCGATCGAGGTCATGGCGGAAATGTAGATGATCGAGTTCCATCCCACTTCCTTCCACACGTTGATCACACCGGCCAGCCACCAGAAACGTCCTCCCTCTCCAAGCCAGAACACCGGTTCCTTCACCAGTCCCAGGCTCATCAGGATGTTGTTGACGCTTCCGTTGCTGGAAAAGATATTCTGAGCCATGCCCACAACGATCACCATGCTCAAAAAATGAGGAAGATAGGTCACAGTCTGCACAAAACGCTTATAGGTGCGGTTGCGCACTTCATTAAGCAGCACCGCCAGCAGAATGGAGGACACGGTGTTGAAAACCAGGTTGATAATGCTCATCGCCAGGGTGTTCCGGATGCTCTGAATAAAGTCCGGCCGGCCAAAAAGCCACGCGAAATTCGCCAGACCCACCCATTCGCTTCCGGTCAGGCCTTTTTTAGGCGTGTAATCCTGAAAAGCCGTCACCCAGCCCCACATAGGAGCATAATTGAACAAAAGCACGTACAGCAGCATCGGGACCGACATCACCATCAGCTGCCACTGCGAACCGAGGGTCCTGAAAAAGCCCTTCTTCCGTCTGTAAGGCCCTGCTCCCCGGTTTTCAATCGCCTTGGTCGTCATCTTGCGAACCTCCTTCTGAAAAAAGTCTGGGGGAGAGGCAAAGCTCTCCCCCGGACTGCTGAATATCAATTAGTTGCCAAGAGCCTGGTCGACCAGCTTCAGCACTTCTTCCTGCATGTATTCAGAGAACACAGTGGCAGAAGGATTGATCGCTTCGACGAAGGCATCCCAGGTCGCATCGAGCTCAGCAGGATCGCACATAATGATCTCGGGGAGCCACTTATCCTGCAGACTCTCGAAATCCTGCTTGTCGATGTCGATGGGAGTGGTATCGATCTGCCAGGCTTCACCGTAAGGAGCCAGCGCGAGCGTCTTGTCAAAGAAGTCGCCGGGCACCTTCACGCCGCACTTGGCGAAGAAGTCGATGTCGTATTCGCTCATCAGACCAAAGTACATTTCAGCCTGATTGGTGGGAGCCCAGGCGTTGCCGTCATCCTGCACGCCTTCCTTCTTGGGAGCGGACTGCCAGATGGCCAGAGCCTGATTGGCACGCTGCCAGGCGGCATCGTTGCGCTGCTCATACTGTTCCTTGGTCATCAGCATACGGCCATTCTCAACATAGTAATCTTCACCCTCGATACCCCACTGGAGGATCTTCTGCCACTTGTCGGACAGCAGGTTCTCAAACAGGTCGATCATGCGCTCGGGATATTTGCAGTTCACAGAGATACCGAAGCCGCGGTCCTTGTTCATGACGGCGCCGTTCACATAGTGCTCTTCGATCACGCCGTAGCCGTAGCTCTCGTCATACACGAGGGGAATACCCAGGTAGGTGTTTTCATACATCTTGGCATTGTTCAGAGCGGCAGTGGCGGGGTCAAAATCCCAGCCCTGATCGAACATGCCCAGGATGGTGCCGGAAGACAGAGCGGCGATATACTGGTCATAGTTCATAACGAAGGTATCCTTGTTGATGAGGCCCTTGTGATACTCTTCGTTCAGCTTGGCATAGTAGGGGTTCGCGTAGTCCTGATTGATGAAGGTAGTGGTCTCCCAGTTGCCGGAGTTGATGTCGATAAGGACTTCGCCGTCATTGGGGCGGCCCATCAGATGCTGCACGGGGTTGATCAGGCAGAAGTGACGCCAGTCTTCGCACAGGATGGCAAAACCGGTGTAGGGGTTGCCGTCCTTGTTGGTGGGATTCTCGGCGATGAAGCGCTCGAGCAGGTCGAAGTATTCGTTCAGGGTCTTGGGCACCACGTAGTTATTCCACGCGATGACCTGCTTCTGCACGAAGAACATGGGGCCGTTGGGAGCGTTCTGGATCTGGCCGTTGTAGTTGATGCCGTAGTTAGGGATGATGAAGAGCTCACCGTCATCGGTCAGCAGCTGCTGGACACGGTTGTCGGTGTAGATATGCTTGTAGAGGTTGGGGGTCTTCTCTTCGCTGATGTAGGGCAGCATGTCGATCAGAGCACCCGCATTTTCGATGATCTCAGCGCTGTTGCCGCCATCGAACAGGTCGGGATAGTCTTCATTGGCGATCTTGAGGCCCAGGGTCTCATCCAGATCACCGGCCAGGAATTCGATTTCGAACTTGATGCCGAATTCTTCTTCGATCAGCTTGTAGATCTTGTTGTCGTCAGTGGGCTGATCACCGGGATCGCCGCGGAACACGGTGACGGTGATGGGTTCCTGCGCTTCCGCCAGCACAGCGGGAACAACGCTCAGGAGCATAGAAAGTACCAACAGAACTGCCAGTAATTTCTTCATAGGTTTTTCCTCCTCTTATTTTCGGCTTATCAGCCAGATATGTTTATTATGGTACCGGGTCCCGGGGTTCACAATGTATAATCTGGCCATTATCAATTGCTTGTTGCCATCAGCATGTTCATTTGTTGCGCTTTACTCTTTTCGGACTTTCCGCAACAAATAACCAATAAGTGCCCCCATGACTGGAAAAATCCCACAATATCAACGCATGTTATGAGTAAAGAAGGTACGTTATTGTTTCTTTTCTGCTCAAATTTATCAAAATGACGATGGAATTCAATTTGTCCAGTATTGCATCAGAAAAACATCACATCATAGATCGGCAGGTATACTATCTTGCCGTTTGATTTTATGCTTCTTTCATTTGATACTACAAACGCTTTTTTGATATGGTAATCCTCATTTTTTACAAAGTTATTCAGTGCGCTGTGAACGGTGTAGTCCTTGCCGAATTTGACCTCAATTGGAACAGCTGACAAACTGTCGTAATCATCGACCAGAAAATCCACCTCGCCCTTGCTGCGGTTATCATAGTAGAACAGCTTGTGACCGTGGGCTGCAAGTTCGCTCGCAACAACACTTTCATAAACCGATCCGAGATTGATGCTTCTTTCGTCATCAAGGACTGCACGAATATTACTGCCGTAGAAGATGCCGGTCAAAATTCCGACATCATTCAGATAGAGTTTCAGGAGATTCTTTCCGCTTGATTCGATCAATGGGAAAACAGGATTGGTAATTGCCTGAACATGAAAGGCAATTCCGGCACTGATAAGATATTCAAATTCATCCTGATAGTCTGAAAAGGTCTTTCCTTTTTTTCTTCAATGCTCTGTGCGATCACACGTTTTTTCTTATTTTCCATATTCGACGGGATCAGATCATAAACCCGGCGGATCCTCAGTTTCCGCTCAGTATCGTATTTGGATGCGTCTGCAGCATAATAATCGTGAATTTCGTTCTTATCCCCAACTTTTCAATATATTTCTCGCGTTCATTTTTCCAACTTTTCAATATATTTTGCATGTGCCGTTAGCTGCTTTTCATCTGTTAACGCGGCAACGCATAAGAAAACCCGGCTCTGCCGTTGTTGGCTGAGCCGGAACGTTGATCTTATCTCGTCTTACAAATCTTCCGCGCAGGGCATCCGCTCCGTTTTTTCTGTTTTCATCCATTTAAGAAGCTCTGGCACAGTGCATTCCTTCAGCCTGAGCGCGTGCTCTCTTTCCTGGATATCGCCCAGATAGTGGGCATCGGAGGAATGCAGAACATGTCTGAAGCGAAGCACCTCCGGGTCGCAGGGCAGAAGGCGCCACATTTCAACGGTGGTATAAAAGGGCTCCTGAGGCATCATGCCCAGGTTGATCAGCAGCCCGTTGGAGCCGCGGTTGATATGCGCGGGCACCGGAACACCGCCGTAGGAAGTGATCAAATGCGCCGCCGCGCTCAGCGGCAGGTCGGTCGCACCGATCAGAAGTGCTTCCTCCTCTTCCAGAATGTTCTCATCGGCGTCCATCACATACTGGTGGCCGAAAAAGGAGGGTTTGTTTTTCTTTCCCGGCAGGTGTCCCCTCACTTCACTGCTGAAAGAAAGGGCCGTTTCCACATCCGGGAAATAACCCAGCAAATGCACTTCCTCCCGGGTGGTCAGTTCCATTCCCGGCACCAGAATCAGGCCGTAGGCATCACAGCATTCCTTCACCGCAGGAAGGTTCCGGCAGGAATTATGGTCGCACACTGCGATCATATCCAGCCCCTTCACCTTTGCCATCCCAGCAATATTGGCCGGGGTCATATCCCCGTCCCCGCAGGGAGAAAGGCAGGAATGGATGTGCAGGTCTGCAAAATACTCTCCCATTTTCAGTTATGCGCCGGGATCCCGGCAGAATGCATGCGGCCGCATATCTCGTATCCGCTCAGCGGAGAAGAAAGCACCGGCAGCTTTTCCAAAGCCGCTTTTTCCAGGCTCTCGCTCTCCATCGTAATATCTTCGGGCAGGATCACACAGGCCATCTCGCTCAGCACCGCTACAGCGATCACATTCATATGAGTCTGCACGGTCACCCAGGCCATCCCTTCATCCCCATGCCCCATCACCCAGGAAAGCAGGTCGCAGGTGTAGCCGCATTTCACTTCCCGATCCTCCGCGTCCTCATTCATGAGCCGTGCTTCGATCAGGGAAGCCAGTTCGGATACCTTCATTTTGTTCTACCGCCTTTCTAAAAGCCTTCCCTGCTTCCGGGAAAGCACCTTCAGCCCTTCTCCCGTCATCCGCGCCGGTTCTGGGCCAGATCGACCATTTGCTGTGCCATGATCTTGAGCTGATCTCTCAGCTTGTGGATACAATCCATCTCACCGCAATAGCCCTGCACGATATCCTCAGCAAAGGAACGGCAGGTAGGAGAACCGCAGCTTCCGCAGTCATAGCCCGGCAGTTCATCAAGGATCTTATTCATCCTTTCCATCTTCTGCATCGCGCTTTCCAGATCCTCATCCAGCCGAAGCACCGTGTTGGGAACGAGCGGGGCATCATTGTAAAGCGGGAAACGGCCCATCACAGAAGCGGTCACCGCGCTCACCGGGGTCTCGGGACGCTTCTCCCTCACATGATCCTTCAGCTTGCGAATGGTGTTCTTTGCAACAAAATTGTTTTCAAACGTAAGCGGGCCGCCCACACAGCCGCCCACACAGGCGTTTCCTTCAAAGAAATCCAGGTCGCTCAGCTTGTTGTTTTCAATTTCCTCCAGCACCCGGATGCAGTTTTGTATGCCATCCACCACCAGACTGTTTTCCGGGCACACTGCCGCAGCTTCACCGGAGGACATGGCCCACCCCACGCCGAAGGAAGTGGAGGAGGGCTCGCATTCCGGATCGGTCTGTGCCTTGGCCACGTACGGCCGAAGACGTCCAAAGATCTCAAGCATCGAAATCGCGCCATCCACACTGCTTTCCTTCTGGCCCAGAGGCGAACGCACCGCGGTCATCTTGGCCGGGCAGGGGGTGATGAAAAACACGCCGATATCCTCAGGCCGGCAGTCATGCCTGCGGGCGACCTCCGCCCGGGCCATCATTGCGGCCACCTCCATGGGCTGACGCACATCGACCACATGAGGGAGCAGATCCGGGAAACGCACCTGAATCAGCCTCACCACCGCCGGGCAGGCCGAGGAAATGAGCGGCCTGGGGAGCGTGGGATCCCGAAGCTTTTCATAGATTGCCCGGCTCACCACATCCGCGCCCTTGGCCACCTCATACACATCGGTGAAACCGATCTGCTTGAGGGCATACAGCACATAAGCCGGATCCTTCAGGTTGCGGAACTGGCCGTACAGCGACGGAGCCGGCAGGGCAACAGAATAACGGAAGCCCCGGATGGTATCCAGGCTGTCCGTCACAGCCACCTTCGCGTGATAGTCACAGATGCGGATGCATTCACCGCAATCGATACATTTGTTATCAATGATATGCGCCCGTCCCCCGCGTACGCGGATCGCCTCGGTGGGGCAATGCATGAGACAGTTGGTGCAGCCCTTACACCGGCTCTTATCCAGCCTCACGGAATGATAGCGCGTCATATAATCGCTCATCGTCAGTGCCTGCTTTCAGTATCATTGGTCATGAAACAAGAGAAAATTCCATACAGATACAGGTCCCCTTCCCAACCTCGCTGGTGATCTCCATCCGGTCGGCATTGCGTTTCATATTGGGCAAGCCCATTCCGGCGCCCCAGCCCATGCTTCGGGCTTCTTCATTGGCTGTGGAATAACCCTCCCGCATCGCCAGCTCGATATCCGGAATACCGGGACCCCGGTCGGTGGATACCAGGGTGATTTTTTCCGCGTCCACATCCAGGGTGAGCACTCCGCCCAGGGAGTGGATCACCAGGTTGAGCTCCACCTCCAGGCTGGCCACAGCCACACACCTGAGCACTTTTCCGCCAATGCCCAGTTGCTTCAGGTTCCGCTTGATATCTGCCGAGGCTTCCCCGGCGCTCACATAATCGCCTGCCTGAACGGCATATTCTCTGTGAAAAGCGATTCCCATACTCACTCCTCACTTTCCGGCCAGTCGATGGGAACGCCTCTCAGCCCGGCTTCATACAGAAGCCCGCAGGCAGTGAACGCCGTCACCCGCGTGCTCATCACGACCAGGCCCTGTTCCCTGGCCTGAAGAAGCATTTCATCGGTGGGGATCTTGCCGCGGGCAAACACCAGACACTTCAGATCCAGCATATCCGCAGTGCGCACCACATGGGGGTTGGTGAGTCCGGTGATCAGCACCGTTTTTTCATTTACAAATGCGAGCACATCGCTCATCAGATCGGAGCAGCAGGCCGTGACCGCCGGCCTGTCCATATTGTCCTCCCCGCACAGCACCTTGGCGTGCAGAATTCCTACCATATCCCTGATTGTCATCGGGTTCTGTCCCTTCTTCAGAAGAATTTTTGGTTATTGATTCTCATACCAATATTTTAGTAAACAAAAGCGCACTTGTCAAGCATGCATAAAAACAGCGCTGGCAACAGAAAACAACCAGCAGAAAACACAGGTTCTGCCAGTTCCAACAGCGTAGGTTTTTTCGAATAACAAAACGCCTGCTTTGCCTTCGTTCAGCATCAGGGTAATGGAAAGAGGGGCAATCGCATGGACCTGCTGGATCAGGCTTCACTGATCACCATCGTGCCGAGAAGCAGGACGGAACCGGCTGCCTGCGCCAGAGTCATCGGTTCATGAAGAATGACCAGGGACAAAACCACCGCGAGGATCGGGTCGATGTAGCTCATGATCGCGACGGACTGTGCCGGCAGGTTATTCAACGCGGAAAAATACAGAAAATAGGGCAGGCTGGTATGGATAATGCAGATAACGATCAGCAGGATCCACGAAACCGCGTCCGCTGGGAGCGTCATGCCGCGTTCGGTCAACAGCACATAGGGGATCAGGATCACGCCAGCGCTGAACAGCTCCCGTATGGTTCTGGTCTCCGCCGGAATATCACACAGCTTTTTGTTAAGCAGGATGGAAGCCGCGTACAGAACAGCGGCGCCGAGACCGAGAAAAACGCCGATCGCCTGTGTGCTCTCGCCTTCACTGCCGATCAGGCCGGAGATCAGTACGACACCCAGGATCGCGAGCAGCACACAGATGATCTTCTTCCGGCTGAGTTTTTCATGCACGGTAAACGGCGCAGCCAGCATGACCAGGATCGGCTCGGTATAATAACACAGGGTTGCCGTGGCGACTGTCGTATAGCGATAGGCTTCGAACAGAAGGATCCAGTTGAAGCCGATCATGATCCCCGTCAGCGGGATCAGCCATCTGGCGGAGCCTGTCACATTGACTTTTTGTTTCCTCGCACCGGTCATACAGAACAAATACAGAAAAACGGCTCCCGCGATCCCTCTTGTCATAGCGAGAAATCCGGATGAAAAGGGCACATAGTGCCGGAAAATGCCGATAGTACCGAAAATCGCCATGGAAAGGATCACTTTGATCCGCGCGGCGCGTAGTTTGTTTCGCATAGAAATTCCTCCCGGACTCGGTGACTGAAATCCATATCAGGCAGCCTTAGCCGATGCGGATCATATCACAAAATCGGTTCGCATGCAATGTAAATCCGCGTGACTGAAAGTTCTTTTGTCAAGGGGAAATTACAATCGTAGCTTCCATCCCGATAATGCAGGGCATATATTTCTCGAACCTTGGGATCTTGAATGGTAAAATGATAATAGCCCGACAGCCTATAGCTTCCATCGCGCAGTTCCTGCTGAAGCTGGCACAGATTCGGTCCGACATTCATTTCAAACTGAATGACCTCACGAGTGGAACGCTTGCTCCGCCGTGAGGCCAGGTATGCTCTGTACAGGTTATCGAAATCATAAATCAATTCATAGTTGAAGCGTTTCATCAGCAAGCCCCATGGTCATGCACCGCTTTCCATCGGATCGCCGACAGTCTTCCCTTCGTAAACTTCAAAGGGATCAATGTCAATGCACTGCGTGGGATCATATTCACCAACAAGATCCCAGGCAACCGTATCATTCAGCACAGTCAATGCAGAATGAAATATAGCCTCATCAGCGATCTGCGAAAAAACGCCGCCCTGCCGGATCAGCGGTTTCACATCATAGAGCTTAATGCTGCCATCGGAAAAATAGGCATACACTGTAAAGTCGGCACCGGCCAATGCCTGTACAACAGACGGAATATACTCTTTTTCCATAAGAAGTTCTCCTTTACAGTGGCGCAATGGCATTCAGCGGCTGTGCGCTCTTTGCCAGTTCCCAATTCTGCATCAGTTCATCTCTGTGCAGTTCGTTCCAAGCCAGGACAAGCTTCAACTGCCGGGCAGGAAGCGCACCCTTGATCACGCAGCCGGAGCACACATCGACCAAACATTTGAAGCCTGCATATTCAGCATGAAAATGCGGAGGATTATGATCCGAATAATACATCGTAATACGGATACCCCTGAAAAGCGAAATCTCCGGCATCGTCCTCGCCTCCTTTTCGTAAATGTATTATACCATACTCTGTTGAAAAAATGAAGAGCCGCTGCGTTTATCATCAGGGCAATCGCTTACGAAATTGAAGCGACAGCGAGTACCTCATCCGGCGCTCCGCGCTTCTCGTTTCGCTCGGCCAACGGCATCCCGGTCGCCTCCCGTCGCCGCTTAGCGGCTTGGAATGCTCCCGGACTTGTAATACTAAACTCATAAAACTTAATGCAGAAAATGAATCAGGCATGGAATGTTGCCGAAGAGATCATAAATACGGAACTGATATATTGTTAATGGGATAGGACACAGTCAGTGGTATCTTATGTAACAGTGAAACGGCATGACCGAAGCCATGCCGTTTCAGGGAAAACAACTTATACTGTTTATTGGAGCGCCTCATCAGAGGCATTCAGTTCTTGTTATTCTACTGAGATCAGATAGTAATACAGAGGCTGACCGCCTTCCTGAGAAGCGACCTCGCAATCGGGGAAACGCTTTTCCAGTTCCGCCGCCAGCTGGTCCGCTTCGTCCTTTCTGGTGTCCGCGCCGCGGTAGACTGTGATCACGCTGTCTTCATCGGTCACGATATCATCCAACAGCTTCATCGCAACATCATGCACATTATCGGCCTTGCAGGTGACCTCACCGTTATGCAGCCCGATAATGTCGCCCTCGCGGATGTGCAGGTCTTCATACTCGCTGTCCCTCACCGCATAGGTAATGGTGCCAGTGCGCACCTGCTGAGCCGCCTCCGTCATCTGCACCGTGTTTCCTTCGGGATCAGCCTCCGGGCTGAAGGCAATGGCTGCAGCAATGCCCATCGCCACATTCTTGGTGGGGATCACGATCACATGCTTGTCCGAGCAAATCGCAGCTGCCTGCTGAGCCGCCAGAATGATATTGCCGTTATTGGGGAACACAAACACGTTTTCAGCGTTCACCTTCTCAATGGCATTGCTCAGATCCTCAATGGAGGGGTTCATCGTCTGTCCCCCATCCACGATCATATCCACACTCAGCTCCTTCAGGATGGTGCTGAAGCCGTGACCCAGAGAAACGCTCACCATGCCGTATTTCTTGGGAGGCTGGCTGCGTATTTTTTCCGCCTCCTCCAAACGAAGCTTCTCTCTCTGGAGCGCCAGGATATTCTCGATATTCACGTCGTTCAATTCGCCCAGATCGGTGGCGTACTGCAGGGCTTTCCCGGGCTCATTGGTATGCACATGCACCCGGATCACGCCGTTTTCATTTTCCACCCGCACAGCGTCGCCAATGCGGTTCATCTGCCTGCGCAGCATATCCACATCCGCCGCCATCATATCCTCGGCCCGCTCCTCCACGGTGAAGGAAACATGGTATGCATTCCGGGGGGTGCGGATCGAATTGTGATCATCCTTGAAAACATCTTGATCCGCGCTCTCCCCAGCCATCAGGGCAGGAATATCCTCGCCTCTCAGGGCAGCGGCATAACCGGTGTAGAGCAGAAGCAGGCCTTTTCC
Source organism: Clostridia bacterium (assembly GCA_045617125.1). Taxonomy (GTDB): domain Bacteria; phylum Bacillota; class Clostridia; order Christensenellales; family Aristaeellaceae; genus ZC3RG03. Next base: position 41,614 of record JAZLIA010000079.1, read on the forward strand.
GCCCGCATCCACTACGCCCGCCTGTTTCAGAGCGGGAAGCATATTCTGCGTTTCACGCAGGATCTCTTCACCCTTTTTGAGGATCACGTCAAACAGGGCATCAAAATCCTCCGGCGCCTTTTCCGCCTGCTTCACAGCTTCCTCGGCAATGACCCGGGCCACGGTGAGAATGGTTCCCTCCTTGGGCTTCATCACCGCTTTATAGGCCGTTTCAGCTCCCCTGCTGAGCGCGGCGGCAAACTGCGGGGGCGTGATCTTTTCCACCCCGCTCAGCGCTTTGGAAAAACCGCGGTAAAGCTGACTGGTGATCACGCCGCTGTTGCCGCGCGCACCGCGCAGAGCGCCCTTGGCCAAAGCCGCCGCCGCTTCATCCGCACGCGTAAATTCCTTCGCGTTGATCTCCTTGGTGGCACTGCTCATGGTAAGGCTCATGTTGGTGCCGGTATCCCCGTCCGGAACGGGAAAAACATTCAGCGCATCCACCGCTTCACGGTTCTTTTCCAGCAGGCAGGCGCCGGCCAGAACCATCTCCCGCAGCAAAAGACCGTCAATTTCCTGAATCTGTATCACTTGGTTCCCTCCTGCGCGTCAGATATGCACACCGTCAACGCTGATGTTGATGTTTCTGACTTTCGCGCCGGTCATGTTTTCCAGCTTATATCTCACGACTTCCACGATCGTCCTGCAGATCTCCGCAATGGAGATCCCGAATTCCACGATAATATACAAATCTACATCCAGTACATCTCCGTCGATCCGGATCTGTACGCCTCTGCTCAGATTTTCCCGTCCCAGCCATTCGACAATACCGTCCTTCGCCTTCTGCCGGGAAGACATGGCAACGATGCCGTAGCATTCCATCACGGCATAACCGACCACCTTGAGCATCACTTCTTCGGCGATATAGATGTTGCCGTTGCAGTTCTTGATGTTGTAATCCATAGATGACCCTCCTTGTCCCGGTCATTGAACATGAAAAACACGTCCGATTCAGTATACAGGAAACGGGCGATTCGCGCAAGTGTAAAATCGCTCACGATACAAATACCCGCAGGAAAGACCGCCTGCAAACGGTCCTTCCTGCGGGAAAAAGCAGTCTTACAGGCTTCGTCTTTCCATTTTCGTGAAAAGAGAGGCCGTCACTCCCGAATGATCGCGCTGAGCAGGGAACGTACCGCTCCGGGAGCCATCATCATGATATTCAGGTATTCCACCACACGGGGAGCCACATGGATGGCCACCAGATCCACCCCGAAAATATCGGCACGGCAGAGGAAGTCGTTCAGTTCATCCTCGGCATAGACCTTGCCGAAGGGAACGTTTTCAAACCGCGCTGCCAGTTCCGCGCTGAGGGGATCGGGACTTTTTTCGAAGGGCTTTCCATCATCGCCAATGCCGTCAAGATAGCGTATCCAGGCCGCCAGCACGAAGGGGATCAGGCGAAGGGAGTGAGGGTCCAGCTTCTCGCTGGCCGCATAAGCCCGGAGCGTTTCACCATAGCGGATAGGCAGCTTCTGGCTCGTATCCGTGGCGATGCGCTGGGGAGTATCGGGCATGAAGGGATTGGGAAAGCGCTTTTCGAGAACGGTGGTCGCAAATTCCATGGGATCCATGATACCGGGATGATACACCACCGGCATGGCTTCTTCAAAGGCCAGCTTATGCACCAGAAGTTTCAGATCCTCATCCTTCATTTCATCGCAGATGCGGGTGTGTCCGAACAGGCAGCCCAGCACTGCCAAAGCGGTATGCAGGGGATTCAAGCAGGTGCACACCTTCATTTTTTCAGCTTTATCCACCGTGACGCGGTCGGTGATGAACACACCTGCCCTGTCAATAGGCGGGCGACCGGCAGGGAACTGATCCTCCACCACAAGATATTCGGTTTCCTCCGCATTCACATAAGCCGCACTGTAGGTGCCTTTTGCAGTCACGAAGGGAGCGGCATAATCAAAGCCCTTGCAGAGCAGCTGCTCCGCCACCTTCTGATCGGGACGGGGCGTGATCTTGTCGATCATGCTGATGGGGAACGTCACATTCTGCTCGATATAGGCAATAAAGCTCTTGGGTACAACGTTTCTTTCACGCCAGCCCTCCGCCATATACAGGATCGCCGTGCGCAGCTTATCTCCATTATGGCTGCAGTTATCCATCGACACCAGTGCAAGCGGACCGGCGCCGGCCTTGAAGCGTGCAAACAGACCCGCGCACAGTTTTCCCATCGTGGTTTCGGCCTTGTCGGGGGCAAGGTTGATATCCTTGAGCACCCAGGGCAAAGGAGCACCCTTTTTATCCGTCACACTGTAGCCCTTCTCGGTGATGGTGAGGGACACCATCTGCAGGCTGGGAGCTGCCATGATCTCAAAGAAGCGTGCATCATCCTCCGGACGCTGACCGTCGCAGCGAAGCGCCTCGGTCACAGAAGCGATCACCGTATTTTCGACGGAACCGTCGCTCCTGAGGGTGCAAAGCAGGCTCAATTCATCAAAAGGATGATAAGCCCGGTCGATGATCTCGCCGTCAAAGCATTCGGCCACGATCAGACCCCGGTCCCACTCTCCGGCATTCAGCAAGCGCTGCAAAAGTGCGGCAGGAAATGCCCGGAAAATATTGCCTGCTCCCAGATGCATCCAGCAGGGCTTTTCCGCCGTTTTTTTCTTCAGTTGCTCAATATCAAATTCCGGCAGGATAAAGCCGGCATCCTTCCACGATTTTGCGTCCTTCAAGGTCTTCAGATTCAGCTGCATAGAATGATCTGCCTCCCTGTTTTCGTTTTGGTTTTTTCTATTATACAAGATCCCGCCGCTTTTTGCAATTCTTTCCGTGCAATTCCTGTTGAGTATTCCAAAAAGCAAATTCCCAAAGCATGTCCCGCAGGGAGATCCGCTTTGGGAATTGACGTAATATTCCAAAATTCCGTTTTCATTCCTGTTCCGGACCGTCCGCTGAATTCTCTTCACCGTTTCTCAAACGGAGCATTTTTCTTCCAACAAGCAGCAGATCGCCCGCGAGCAGCACAAGACAGGCAGCCGCCAGAGGGGTTCGAAGAGAGCGCAGTCCCTGAAAAGCCGGCACATCCGCCGCAACGGCTCCAAGCGTTCCGATAAGCAGGGCGCACAAAAGCAGCAGCAGGCTGTGCGGCACCCTGTAACGCTTTACCGAGGCCGCGGTATAGCGCTGTGCGCCCCTTCCCATAATCACGCCAGGGATCTTTCCCACAAAAAGCCCCCTGAAAGCACAAAATAGAAGATACACCGTTGTGACACCTGCCCAAAGCAGAATAGGCAGGTTCACCCCGGAATGACCCGTTTCCATTTCTGTCATCAGCTGCTGTTCCATTGATTTTTCCTCTCTGCAACGGTTAAAAAAGCACCTGCTGAACAGGTGCTTTTACTGGAGGCGCAGTCCAGAATCGAACTGGAGAATAAAGATTTTGCAGACCTTCGCCTTACCGCTTGGCTACTGCGCCGAAAAAATGGAGCGGTAGACGAGGCTCGGACTCGCGACCTCCACCTTGGCAAGGTGGCGCTCTACCAACTGAGCTACTACCGCACATATGGTGCCTCGGGGCGGAGTCGAACCACCGACACGCAAATTTTCAGTCTGCTGCTCTACCAGCTGAGCTACCGAGGCATAATGGCGACCCGAAGGGGGCTCGAACCCCTGACCTCCAGCGTGACAGGCTGGCATTCTAAACCAACTGAACTACCGGGCCATGTTTTAAAGGAACTGGTGGGAACAACAGGGCTCGAACCTGTGACCCCTTGCTTGTAAGGCAAGTGCTCTCCCAGCTGAGCTATGCTCCCAGGCGTGGCTCGCGCGGCACGTGTAATATATTACCGCAGCTAAAATGATATGTCAATACCTTTTTGAAAATTTTTCAGGCTGATCTTTTTGATCTTTTTGATGCGCAATGGATTATTACAGCCATGCTTTTCGTATTTCGAAGGAACCTCTGCCGCTTATCGCTGCGCATTGCGCTTACGTAGCGGGAAGACCGCCGTGCAGGACTCTGCCGCCGGAAGAATGAACAGCAGCAAGGGCATTACTTAAGAAACTTGCTCAGCACATATCCATTCCTGTCCTGATAATTGATGAAGCTCCATTCATCGCCCTTCAGCAGCACCGTAACACGGCTCTGGTTTTCCACCTGGCGTGTCATCGGCGCTTCCTTGGAAGGATAAGCGCGCATTTTCAGCGGGCTTGTCGTTGTCATTTTGTAAGCATTTTCAGGATAATAAACGCATTCATTGCCGACATACCCGATATACCCGTATGCCTGAACCCGGGAAAACTGTTCTCCCGTTTCAAGAAGATAGGCGCTCGCTCCGCTTTCCAGAACCGTTATTACAGCGGAATCAAAATCGGCGCTTTCATACATGTTCAAGGTTTCATGCACCGTATCCGCCAGATTGCACTTGATATCCGACATCATATTCAGCCCGTCATGGGGACGCGCACCTGTATAGATCAGGTTCAGATACTCAATAAAGTATTCATACGGCACGTTAAGCTGATTATACAGCCTGGCATAATCTTTGCCTATATACCGGATATGCCAGGGCTCACCCTTGTATCCGGTAACCCTGTTCCATTCGGATCTGTATCTGATAACAAAGCCATATTCCTCGCAGTGCGCATATACCCATTTTCCCTCCGGGGTTTCAGAAAATGAGCCATTCAGATTATAGCCGATCGCTTTGCAGGTCAAATCTGCCGCAAGTCCCGTTTGATGCTCGCTTGCCCCGGCAGACGCAGACGAAAAAGAAGCGCTGGCCTCCCCTCTTTGCTCAACCTTCCGCTGATAGATGCTTTTCTGCGTCCAGTATGAACGGTATCCGGAAACGAGGTATAGCTCGATCCCTCCTTTTCGGGCATCATTGATCATATCCTCCAGCGCTTTCGCCGCTTCCGGCTGCATCTGCTGGGTTCCTTCCGATTTAGGCACAGGAACGTTGACATTTCGAAGCTCCGGAACATCCGTGCTTTTCAGTTTGTACGTTTTGTTCACAAGTACCAGTTTGGGGTCCGTCAAAGGATCAACGGTAATCACGATATCCGGTTCCGGATATTCATCAAGCAGGTCAAATGATGTTTTGATCCCATAATCGTCCAGGGCGAGGGATTGAAAGCAGGTTCCAAATACCAGACCGGTCACAAGTAATGTCCAGAGCAGCTTTTTCATTATATTCATCCTTTACTTATGTTACCCTCAGTATCCGTTTTCCCGGTTCAGTTCGTCAATTTCACCTTTCCGCTTCGTATGGCAGCAGTTGGGGCAGGGTTTGAGGGAAGCAAAGGGTTCGCTTTCCAGTTCGCCGTAGGTAAAGGCCGTGAGAGGCAGATAACGATCCTTCACCCCGGTGCAGTACTGGGCCTCATGATAATACTGCCCGCCGTTGGGATTATAATAAAGCTCCGTGGCATCATCGGGATAATCCAGGAACCTTCCGCTGTCCTCCCAGATGAGAACCTTGGTATACTTTTTCATGTTGTTCCACAGCCACTTGATATTCTGTCCCGCTTCATTGGTCGCCCGCTGCACACGGATGCAGCCATGACTGGCTTTCTGACCCAGCAGCTTCACGGTGGACGAATAATCCCGTCTGGAAGAAGGCGTATCTTCTTTTCCGATATAGGGCACTTCATGGATCGCGCAGCCGCCGTTGATGCGCATGCCATAGGCGCACCACAGATTGCCCGCGGCAAAACCGCCGATCTTGCTGATCATCACATATTCTCCGGAAGGAGTCTCGTTCCAGCTCTGGGTCGCGTTATTGAGTCCGGTGGAAACCAGCAGCGAGCCGGTGAGCTTTCCATCCTCATAAATGTACATGGTCTGGTTCAGCTTGTCGATCACCAGGCCCATCCCCTCGGCGGGGGTGATCGTTTTAAGCTTGCTGGTTTCCACATAGCCCACGATCAGGTCGTTGGTCACGCCAAAGCCCCGGCGTGATTTGCACTTGGGTCCGTAGGAGGAGTTATACACCTCCACCTTCGTCCATCCGTTATCCAGCTTTTCCAGCACATGCACGCCCTGGGAGGCATAGGTGACCTCCCCCACGATGTTTTCCTTGTCGGTGGATTTGTCGGGAGTAGCCCTCAGGCGGTAAACCAGCGTTTGATCCCCGTCGATCACGGTCATGGGCTGCATCAATATTTCCCAAACTTTATCATCGCTCAGGTCTCCGATGGTCATCGTCCAGTAGCTGTTTTCCTCTTCCGCCGTGCGCTGACGGCTTGGGATCACCGTGTGCATGTCGCGGTTCAATGATCTTTCGTTTTCCAAAGTCGCAGATGATGTCACGTTCACATGCCGGTTCTGTTTGGTGCCGGAAAAGCCTTCGCCGTCGGTCAAGCAGAACTGCAGCATATATTCTCCTTCGGGAAGGGAGCCCCGGTCCGAGCCTCCGTCCCATACAAAAGAATGATCTCCTTCCAACACCGCGCCGTCATAGATCACGGCGCTTTCCCCATTTACTTCCGCCGTCACAGTCAGCCTTCCCGCCTGGGAACAGCGCACGTCAATGACCCTTAAGCCGTTCTGATCCGCCTCCCCGATCTCGGCTGAAATGATGCGGGGTGCGGGCTCGCCGATTTTAAGCGGCGTAATGATCGTTTCCGTCCCTGTTAGCACAAGAAGAGTATACTCGCCCGGCTCTGCACAGGTTTCGCCATAAAGCAGACCGTCCCAGATCAGGTGATTTTCCCCTCTGATCACATTCAGGCTGCCGCTTACTTCCCATTCCTGCCCTGCGGCATCCGTAAGCACACATTTCCCGTTTCCTTCCGCAGACGATATGTAGCTGAGCCTCACTGTCTTTCCAGGGCGCAGCACCTCCGGTACGGAAGTAAAGCCGCTCTCTTCGCAGAAAGCAGCACACATCATGCAGGCAAGAAGCACGGTCAAAATCACAGCAAGCGCTGCAAATTTGCCGGTAAAATGAGTTCTCTTCATGGTCAATCCTCCGGGAAAAGTACACCTTGAAACAATTTTGTAACATTATAACATGCTGTTTCCCTGTAGTCAATCACAAACCGACTTATTTTGGAAATGTATGAAGCAATTGTTACAGTTGATATATAATAGGTTGAGGAAAATTCCGTTTTCTGATATACTGATAATCTGGTCCCATCAATTCACGGAGGTACAGTTTCATGAGCGAAAACCGCCATGACGATTCTCTTTATGAAACAAAAGTGATCCGCTCCACGGAGCAGGTAATAAAAAACACCGCGCGGGCTGAACCCGTTCCGCTTTCCAGCAGCGAGCCGGTGCGCCACAGGAGGGTAGACCGCTACGCCCAAAGCGAGGACAGTTACCGGACCCCGGTAAGCTTCAGGGAAAACGCGCCCCTTTCCCCGTCCCCGGAAGAAAATGCGGCTGTTTCCGACACTCCCGCAGGCTACACTCCTGCTGCCTTCACCCCGGCCGCAGTTCCATCTGCAGGCAGGACCTATTCCATACCCGATCCAAAGGATACGCACAGCGAAGCAGAGAGTCCCGTTCCTGTTTCTGACGGCACCCTGCGCATCTCACGGGATCAATTGAACCGCACTTTGGAAAACAGCGGCGCCGGACATTATTCAAGAGAACCGCTGCCTTTGGAAAATGACCCGGTCCGCGTTTCCCGTTCAGGCGCGTCCGGTTCTTCCTCCGTTTCCCCTCTGGGAAGAGAAGAAAACTTGTATGACCGCACCGTCACCCTTCTTTCAGAGGATGATGACGGGGAGGAGGACGAAAACGATCATTCCGTTTCCTGGCTGAAGATCGCGGTGTGTGTGCTTCTTTGTCTTATCCTGGCCGGCTGCGCAGTGCGTTTTCTGGTGCCCGATGGCACCTCCGGAATACTGGGTTCGCTCAAAAACGGCATGCTCTCTGTGGAAAAAGCGATCACAAATATGATCCTTCCCGAAAAAGAGCCCGCACCGGAGGTGACCAGCTTCAACTGCATCAGCGGCCCCGCAGTTGCCGGGCAGAAGATCAAGTGCGTGGTGACCACCACCGCTTCTGTGGATGCCGTGCGCCTTGTATATGAGGACGGAACAGTCCTCCCCTTCTCAGACGGCGTACTGCAGAACGCACCGGATGAGACTTACCGCACCTGGCTGTGTGAATTTTCCATTCCCGATGTATTTACGGGCAGCGTTTATGCCCAGGTATACACCAGAAACGGCGAATGGCTGATCACCTCAAAAAGCACCCTGCTTTCTGTAACAGAGCCCACCGCCACCCCCGCGCCGGTGATCACGCCGGTGCCCACCCCCACAAGCATCCCCACAAATGTTCCTCCGGGAACCGTGATCCTCAAC